>CAJIZO010000027.1 GCA_905181995.1 Flavobacteriaceae bacterium TMED48 | reverse complement strand
ATGGGCTATGGGCTATGGGCTATGGGCTATGGGCGGATCTGTGTATACTTGAAAATGAATCGATACTTTTAAAAAAGCTTATAACAGGAAGTCGCCTATGTTGTTTGAAACCGTAAAGAGCGCCACTCGAGATTTTAGTGCGGGCGCCATGGCACTGGGTAGCCTATTGCTTGCGGTCGAGGTCACTGCTCACGAAGTCGCACCCGGCACGGATGTATCGACCATGCAGTCTATCGGCATGTTGGCACAGGAGCTGATCAATCCGATCTTGGGCTTTGTCACCACCGAGCACGTTGCTCCGGCTCTGGCGCTGATCATCTTTGTTATCGGTATGCTGTGCACCGCGCAGGTGGTCTATATTAATTATCGAGATACTCAGGTTATTACTCAGATGGGTCGCTTGTTTCCCGAGTCGGAACGCGAATTCGCGGGTAAGTATCCGGATTTTGAAGAGCAGATGTTGAAGCTTCCATCGATGACGCGAGCGTGGACCGAGTTCTGTGAAACGCTGGTATTACCGGTTGATAAATCGACCAATCCGATTTTTAGAAATACCGTGCGGCCGCACGTATTTTTCAATCTGGATCGTTTGGAACTCGGTGTTGAGGACAAAAAATCTTGGCCCAGTGTGTTCGTCGGTGTGGGTTTGTTTTTTACCTTTCTTGGTCTGATCGCTGCGCTGGGTGCGGCGGTCGACGTGATTTCCAGCGCTAATGCGGCGGTCGAAAACGTTGCCAATGAAGAGTCGTTAAAGCGCCTATTTGGTGCGATGTCGGCGAGCCTCTATGCCTTGATGTCGGCGATGTTTGTGTCGTTACTGTTGACTCTGACGATCACCCATGCAGAAAAGTCGATCAACATGAAGCTTGGACGTCTGAATGACAAGATCGAACGCGGCGTGCATTTCTCCACTCAGGAAGGGTTAGCCCAGCAGTCGCTGGTGGTGATGGAGCAACAGTTGGAATACCTGCGTAGACTGACGGCAGACGACAAGCCGTAGTGCTTCGTCGCAGCTAGGCATGAGCTGCTCGTCTGGCTCAGCCTCGCGGCGATCACCAATAGATTACGGGCGCTTTTTTTCGCGCCATAAAGCATGCGTCTAGTTGCTGATGGGTAGCCCTTGGCGACTATTATGCTTGGTGGAACCTTCGCGTTAATCTTAGGTTTTCTGTGGATGCATCGATTTGGCGTCGATCAATAACCCAAATT
>CAJIZO010000026.1 GCA_905181995.1 Flavobacteriaceae bacterium TMED48 | reverse complement strand
TAATGAGCAGGGCGGGGTAATCGATGATTTAATTATCGCCCGGCGTGCTAGTGAGCACTTCGCGCTGGTGGTCAACGCCGGTTGTAAAGATGAGGATGTCGAGTATTTGCGCCAGCGCCTACCGAATTTGCAGGTGCATCGTCACGATGACTTAGCGCTATTGGCCTTACAGGGCCCGCAGGCAGCAAATGTTTTGCGCGAAGCGCTTAAATCGATCGATCAGCTGGCTTTTATGCAGGGTTGTAGTGCGGCCATTTGTGATGTGGATTGCTACATATCTCGATGCGGTTATACCGGCGAGGATGGTTTTGAAATCGCGCTGCCGATGGTTCATGCGCAAGCAGTGGCAGAGCATCTATTGCAGCATGACAGCGTTGCATGGATTGGGCTGGGGGCGCGAGATTCATTGCGATTAGAGGCTGGCCTTTGCCTGTATGGCCAAGATTTGACCACGCAGATAACGCCAATCGAAGCGCGTATCGGTTGGAGTATTAGCCGGTCGAGGCGCACCGGCGGAGCTAAAGAGGGCGGATTTGTCGGTGCCGAGACGATATTGCGGCAGCAGAGAGACGGCCCTAGTCGACGGCGGGTGGGATTGATGATTGAGGGGCGTGCGCCGGTCAGGCAGGGTGCAGTGGTTGTCAATCAACAAGGATCAGCGGTTGGCGAAGCCACCAGCGGTGGCTTTGGACCAACGCTCAATGCACCCGTGGCGATGGCGTATGTCGATGTTATGTGCAGCGTGCTGGGTACGCAATTGTCGGCCATAGTTCGTGGCCAAGAGCGAGCGGTAACGGTGGTAGATATGCCGTGGGTGACGCACAACTATTATCGGCTACCGGCATAAGCAGTGCTGGTAACGCCACGATTTGATAACTTTTTTACCGCCATATTGACTGAACCAAAAAGCGGTTGGATGGCGGCCTTGATGTTTAAACCAGTAAGTAAAACCAATGCGAGGAGTGGCAGACTATGACAGCGGGGATACCCCAGGCGGTAATAAGTAGGAGTGAATTGCAGTCTCTATTGGGTGAGCGTGATTTTGAGACGCGACACATCGGTTACGGTGCTCGCGAGGTAGAACAAATGCTGGCGCAACTTGGTTATACTTCGATGTCGGAATTTATTCAGACCTTGGTGCCCGAGTCGATTTATGAGGATGGGCGTTTAGATTTGCCGGATGCCGTATCCGAAGTCGAGGCCCGCGCCCAGCTAAAGCGCATTGCGAGTCAAAATAAGTGTCTAAAGTCGCTGATTGGGCAAGGGTATTATGGCACAGAAACGCCAGCCGTGATTCAGCGTAATATTCTTGAAAACCCAGCCTGGTATACCGCATATACGCCTTATCAGCCGGAAATTTCTCAGGGCCGCCTAGAGGCCATACTCAACTTTCAGACCATGGTCAGTGACTTGACTGGTTTGGCGGTAGCCAATGCGTCGATGCTCGATGAGGGCACCGCCGCAGCGGAAGCTATGAGCATGGCGCGGCGCACCGCGAAAAATAAAAGTCAGTGCTTTTTTATCGATCACGATTGTTTCCCACAGACCATTAAAGTGGTCGAAACCCGCGCCATAGCGGCCGGTTATGACATCGTTGTTGGCGATCCTCAGAAGGACTTAGGCGATCGAGAATATTTCGGTATTTTATTGCAATATCCGGGATGTTCGGGAGAAATAGGCGATTTTGGCGACGTGATTGCGCGAGTTCATGCAAGTAAGGGCAAAGTCATTATGGCCGCTGACATCCTTTCGTTGCTGATGCTCAAGTCGCCGGGCGAGCTCGGCGCTGATATTGCCGTGGGCAGTACTCAACGGTTTGGGGTGCCGGTCGGGTACGGCGGCCCCCATGCCGGTTTTATGGCGACGTCAAATCAACTGCAGCGATCGCTGCCGGGGCGCTTGGTTGGTGTCTCCATCGACAGCGACGGCAAGCCGGCATACCGATTGGCATTGCAGACTCGCGAGCAGCATATTCGACGTGAAAAGGCGACGTCTAATATCTGTACTGCGCAGGTGTTACTCGCGGTGATCGCGGCGATGTACGCCTGTTATCACGGCCCCAAGGGCCTGCTTAAAATTGCCCGCCGAGTCCACGCGCTGACGGCGCTTCTGGCGGCGGGATTAAAAGCGCAGGGTTTTGATCTACACAATCGACAATTTTTTGATACCTTGACGGTGCGCACCGGCGCTCAGACCGAGGCGATCCACGGTCGCGCGCTAAACGCCGGCATCAATTTACGCGTTATCGATGCCGAAACCCTCGGGTTGTCGCTGGATGAGACGGTCGGGAGTGATGATGTCGAGCGACTTTGGCGGGTGTTCGACGAAGACTCAAAGATCGATATGGCGACCCTTGCCGAGACCACCGATTTGCATCTTGGCGCACAACTTTGCAGAACCGATGAGGTTCTAAAGCATCCGGTGTTTAGCCGGCACCAGACCGAGACCGATATGCTGCGCTATATGCGACGCCTCAGTGATAGCGACTTGGCGCTCGATCGAACCATGATTCCTCTCGGTTCCTGCACTATGAAGCTCAATGCAACCAGCGAAATGATTCCTATTAGTTGGCCGGAGTTTAGTCAAATCCACCCCTTCGCTCCGCTAGATCAAGCGACAGGGTATTTGCAGATGATCGAAGAGGTCGAGAACATGCTCATCGCCTGCACCGGTTATGATCGCGTTTCGCTGCAACCGAATGCTGGCTCGCAAGGGGAATTTGCCGGTTTGTTGGCGATTCGTGGTTATCATCAGAGCCGCGGTGAGGGGCATCGAAATATCTGCTTGATACCGAGTTCCGCGCACGGTACCAACCCAGCGTCAGCGCAGATGTGCGCTATGCAGGTGGTGGTGGTGCGTTGCGATGAGCAGGGTAATGTCGACCTCGACGATTTGCGCAGCAAGGCCCAACAATATGCGCAAAATTTGGCGGCGATCATGGTGACCTATCCATCGACCCATGGGGTGTTTGAATCGCAGATTCGGGATATCGCCGAGGTGGTGCACCAACATGGCGGGCAGGTTTATATCGACGGGGCTAATTTAAACGCCATGGTCGGTGTCTGTGCGCCGGGCGAATTTGGTGGCGACGTCAGTCATCTCAACTTGCACAAAACGTTTTGTATTCCCCATGGAGGGGGCGGGCCGGGTGTCGGGCCGGTCGCAGTTAAAGAGCACTTGGCGCCCTTTTTACCGGCATCGCCCCTACACGCCGAGGCACAGGGCTATCAGGTGTCGAGTACGGTGTTTGGTTCGGCCTCGATCTTGCCGATCACCTGGGTCTACGTGCGCATGATGGGCGCTATGGGATTGCGGCGTGCAACCGAGGCGGCGATCTTGAGCGCCAACTATATCGCCATGCGTTTGGCCGAGCATTATCCGATTTTATACACCGGCAATCGCGGTTTGGTCGCCCATGAATGCATCCTTGATCTTCGTCCAATCAAAGAGCGCACTGGGATAGCCGTTGAGGACATTGCCAAGCGGCTGATAGACTATGGATTCCACGCTCCGACGATGTCATTTCCGGTGGCTGGTACGCTTATGATAGAGCCGACTGAAAGCGAATCGCGGGCCGAATTAGATCGGTTTTGTGACAGTATGATTGCTATTCGAGGCGAGATCGACCGGGTTGCTAGTGGCGAGTGGCCCGCTGAAGATAACCCATTGGTCAACGCGCCGCATACAGCCGAGCAGGTGAGTGATCCAAAGTGGGCGCGCAGCTATGATCGTTGGGTCGCAGGCTATCCCCTCGAGTCTTTGCGCAAGAACAAATACTGGCCGCCCGTAGGGCGTCTAGATAGCGTCTATGGCGATCGCAATCTGATGTGTTCCTGCCCGAGTATGTCTGACTACACGCCGGCAGACTGACCGTTAGTCATCAGCGCGCATAATTGCGTCGGTTAGCGCCGCGCCGCTTGGACTTTCTGTTAATCTATCAGGCGATCGGGTTGTCTGGGGGCAGGTGTGAATCTATATCTTAGTTGCGGTTTTTTGGTTTTCGGGGGATTGCTTTACTTTCGGTTTTGGGTAACCGCTCTGAGTCGTCATTTGTTGGCGTTGGACAGTTGGCGACGGGTGTCTGCCGGCCTGCTAATCGCCGCAATATGTCTGATGCTGTATGCGCTATCCGACCCCTTTTGGTTTGAATACACCGCAGGTCACGTCTTGTTGGGGGTGGTTTTTACGCTGCTTGCCTTTGCCGTGGTAATGTTCACCTATGAGTCCCACGCGCGCCGCGGTTTAGTCGTTATCGTTGCCCACTACCGTTGGTTTGGTATTCCGTTGGCATTATTAAGCTGGGGTCTTGGGCTGTGGTTGTTGGGCTGGTCTTACATCGGCGCTGTGGCTGAGCTCGATGATTGCGCGAGCGACGATCAGCTCAATGTCGTCTGCGGGATCCGCAATGCCGAGGACTTCGCGACCACGCCGGATGAGGCCTTCTTTATCGTCCCAGAATTTGGTGGTGTCGGTCCTTTTAATGCGGCGCAGGCGCACGCTGCCGGGCGCCTGATGCTGGTCGACCTTGAAGCGCAGATCGCGCAACCGGCAGCGATTCGATACGCTGAAAACACCTGGGGTGATGGCGACTGCCAGCGCACTGGGGTGATGCCACTGTCGCCCCACGGCGTCGACTTGATAGAGCGTGGTGACGGCCGCCATCAACTGGCGGTAGTTAATCATGCGCCTGGCGAAACGGTTGAAATGTTTGAAGTGGTCGCCGAAGCAGACGTGTGGCGCTTGATCTGGCGAGGCTGCGTTCAAGTGCCCAAGGTCAACTACCTAAACGACATTAGTTTAGCCAGCGATGGCAGCTTTTATGCCTCGCACATGTACCCGCCAGAGTTTTCCACTGTCGAGCTGCTGAAGGCCGCGCTTGTTAAGCACGCCACCGGCTACGTTTTACGATGGGATAGGATTAATGGCTTCGGTCAGGTACCGGGAACCGACGGGGGCTATCCAAATGGAGTGGTCTTAGATGAGAGCCAGAATATTCTCTATGTGGCGCACAATTTGGCCGATAGAATCGATGCGGTGGACATGACTCAGGGTGGGATTTTGGCGAGCGTGACCCTCAACAGTCCGGACAATCTAGTGCTGCGCGACGGTGCGTTATGGGCGACCAGTTGGGATCATGAGATTGCCGATATGGCAGTTTGTGAGACTAAGGTGCCCTGTGCGCTGCCTTTTTCAGTTCATCAATTAACGCCAACAACGCTGCGCAAGGAGCGTCGTTGGCGCTTTAACCATGCGCCTTTTGGGTTGGTCACTGTGGCATTTCCGCTGCAGGATAAGGTCTGGCTTGGAGCGGGTCGCGCTGATCGCATTGGCTATTTCGAGGCTAAGTAGTGGTGAAAAGTATTAAATGCGTAAAAAAGGCGACCTTTTGGCCGCCTTTTTTACGCGCATCAGACTAGGATTATTTGCGGAGCGATAGGCCCCACATATCCGGCTCAGCGGGATATCAACACCACTGACCTGCCCTAGAAACTACTGAGAAGGCAGTATATAAGAATTCATCATTGGTAAGGTTTTTACCCCAAAGAACCATTTTCCAGCCGTTGATCTCTCATCGTAGCGGTATTCTTGGAGCACCGCGGTGGCTGCAGCTTTAGGGTGTGTCACTGATTTGCCATGGTATTGATAGTGAACTCTTGCGAATTACTGGTAATGCGCTTGCAGACCAATCCCACGTCACCGAGGCGGTCAACGATTCTGGATGAACACCCTCAATATCATCGCCGCTTTTGTCGCCACATGCGGCTCCCACAAAGGAATCATATGCCGAGTCGATAAAGCGATCGGGAAAAGCAATCGTCAGATTTTCAACGGGACTTTAGAGTATGCCGAAATTAAAGCTATCGGCCGATTGTTGATCAGCATTCGCTAAAACAAACCCTGCGCCAACAAAGGTGTTTGTTATAACGTCTTCAGCTGTTTGGTCAAAATATGTGGTGTTTAAACTGCCTTGCTCTAACCGTATTTTGGCTCCAATTTCGT
>CAJIZO010000025.1 GCA_905181995.1 Flavobacteriaceae bacterium TMED48 | reverse complement strand
CCACCTCTGAACCACCTCTGAACCACCTCTGAACAACCTCTTAAACCCAGCGCTTAACGATCTGCTCCGATCCTCGCCGCCGCTAGCCCGTGTCATAGACGGCACTCGACGCGTATTTTATAAGGTCCGTGCCGTGCGCTACAGCGAGGTCGCCTTAACAAAGGCTGGACGCGCCTTAATCCGCTCATAATACGCATTGGTCTGCGCCTTGAAACCGTCTCTTAGCCCCAGCGATTCGGCCAAATACAGTGCATAGCCAACGCTGACATCGGCGATGGTGAAACGATCGGCGCAGAGGTACTGTCTCTCGTCCAAGGCGATTTCGAGCGATCGCAAACGTGAAAAAAACCACTTCGAGTAGTCCTCAACGACCTGCGGAAGCCGACGCTCCTCGGGTTCAAGCTGGCTGTAGCGAAGCACCAGCGTTTGCGGAAACGTCAGCGTCGCATCACTGCGATGCAACCAGTTGAGATACAACCCATAGTCGGGTTCGTCAACGGTCAGCGCCAATTCCGTGGGACCGTAGCGATCGACCAAATATTGACTAATCCCCGCAGATTCTGTCATTGCGACCTGTTCATCTGTAAAAAATGGCACCGTACCGATCGGGTTGATCTCGGTATAACCGCTATGCATAAAGCGCGGAGGGAATTGCATCACCTCCAGTTGATAATCCAGACCCATCTCTTCCATGGTCCACAACGGACGGACTGAGCGAGCCCCCGTGCAATGCCACAATTTCAACGCCATTCCAAAACTCCTCTAATCTATCGCCAGCGCGCGTAATCCATGCAAAAACTTTTAACTGCATATCAAGACTATATTTGTACTGTTTTAATCTCTATTAATACCGCGTCCACGGCGACTTGATCCCCGGCAACCGCGCTCACTTCGACCACCTCACCATCGACCTCGGCAACGATTTCATAGTGCATTTTCATCGCCTCCAATACTGCCAACAACTGCCCCTTGGAAACGCTATCGCCGACGGCTACAGCGACTTCGAGGAGCGATCCGTGCATTGGAGCCACCACTCGCCCATCGCCAACGCGGTCTTTGCTGACACCCTCGAGCAATATCATATCGCGATAAAATGCACCGTATCCATCCACTAAACAGTGTAATTGTCCACGCCCTATCGACATAAAGTACACCTGAACTAAGCTGTCATCGAGCGACACCGTGGCGCTTGGCGCCGCCATACTGAGCACCTCCACCAGCACCGACTGCTCGCCGTCGTAGACCCTATAGCCACCACCATCTGTATGTGGCGATACCGACAAGTCGTAAACCTGCGAATCAAAGAGGTATTGCTTTCGCGACACCAACGCACCGGCGTTGGTCCAATCCTTTAGCCGTGACGACACGGTGGTAGTGCTGTGGTGATGCTCTTGGTAGGTCAGAGACAGATCGATGACGGCTGCTATAGCGCATTGGGCAAAGCTCGGCGGTGTCGATTTGAGATCACTGCTGGTAAATTCTTCAGCAATGAAGCCGGTGGTTGCACGACCCTCGACAAAACACTCTCTACGCAGGCAGTCGAGCAAAAATTGCCGATTGTTGGGCGGACCAAAAAGTACCGTTCGTTGTAACGCTTCGATGGTGCGTAGACGCGCCGCCTCGCGGGTTGCGCCATAACCAATGATTTTAGCTACCATCGGATCGTAAAATGGCGAAATGTGTTGGCCCGTGGTAATACCCGAATCGATGCGGATATCGGGGCCTGAAGCCGGTAACCAAAGATCCACGGGGCCCGCAGCCGGCAAAAAGTCTGCCGCCGGATCCTCGGTGTAAAGACGCACCTCGATCGCGTGTCCGCGGAGTTCAACCGCCGACTGCTGAATACCCAGCGGTTCGCCTTGGGCCACGCTGATCTGCAGGGCTACCAAATCCAGCCCAGTGATTAATTCTGTCACCGGGTGCTCGACTTGAAGCCGGGTGTTCATTTCTAAAAAATAAAACATGCCCGCGTCATCGAGTAAAAACTCGACCGTGCCCGCACCCCGATAGCCGACGCTTACCGCTGCATCGATCGCCGACTGGCCCATCCGCTGACGTAATTCTGCTGTCATAATTGGGCAGGGAGCTTCTTCGACGACCTTTTGATGTCGTCGCTGCACTGAGCAATCGCGTTCGCCCAAGTGCACTGTATGACCCTGGCTATCGGCAAATATTTGTATTTCTACGTGTCGTGGCTGAATAATCGCCTGCTCTAAAATCAACTCACCAGAGCCGAAGGCACCCTCGGCCTCGGCGCGCGCCAGCTTAATCGCGTTGGGCAGTTCCTCACTCTTTTGCACCAACCGCATACCCCGTCCACCGCCGCCAGCGGCGGCTTTAACCATCAAGGGTAAATCAATCTTTTCACCCTCAGACAGCAGCGTCGCATCACACTGATCGAGCCCCTGATAACCCGGTACGCAGGGAACACCAGCAGCAAGCATGCGACGCTTGGACTGCCCTTTGTTGCCCATCACATCGATCGCGTCTGCCGTCGGCCCAATAAAAACCACGCCCGAGGCTTCGCAAGCCCTTGCGAATTCGGCATTTTCACTGAGAAAACCATACCCCGGATGAATCGCTCCAGCGCCACTATCGGCCGCGGCCTGGAGAATCAATTCTGGCACAAGATAAGATTCAGTCACTGGGCCCGGCCCGATACGCAATGCATCGGTCGCCATTTTTACATGGGGGGCCTCCTCATCGGCGTCGGAATAGACCGCAATGGTTCGATAACCCAATTCATTGGCTGTGCGTATTACCCGGCAGGCTATTTCTCCGCGATTGGCGATTAATATACTGTTAAAGCGATTCATTATTAGATTCCTGGCTGGCTTCCACCGCCCAATTGGGTTGACGTTTTTCGACGAATGCGGCGACACCCTCTAACCCCTCACCTCCGAGCATGCACTCGGCAAAGCCCGTCGCTGCAAAATCTAACGCCTCAGCGCGCGGTTGGCGCAATGACTCGAACAGGATTGCCTTGGTGGTGGCATTGGCTCCGGGAGCGCAAGCGCTGATCTGCTCGAGAATGGTCGCGCACTGAGCCTCCAAATCGGCGGTGTCTTTGGCCACCGCGTGGGCAACACCGAGGGTAACCGCTTGCGGGCCTTTAAATCGTGCGCCAGTCAACATCAGGCGTCGCGCTTGGGTAAGACCCACGCGCTCGGTGACAAAAGGCGCAATCTGTGCCGGCGGGATGCCAAGACTCGTCTCGCTCAAACGGAATCGTGCGTCGGCTGTCACCAAGGTTACATCCGCGACGCAGGCCAATCCCAAACCGCCACCAATCGCTGCACCTTCGATCAAGGCGATTACCACCTGAGGTTGTTCATTGAGTTGCGTCATCACATAGCCAAACGATCGATTGCTCTTGGCCACCACGGCGCTATTGACCTGTTGCATATCGGATTTAAAGCCCTTGATATCGCCGCCGGCGCAAAATACCCCGCCCTTGCCGCGCAATACAATGGCCCTGATGCTTCGATCATCGTGCACAGCGCTGAAGGTCGCCGAGAGCTCTTCTGTCATTTCGCCCGACAGCGCATTTTTTGCCTGCGGCCGATTTAACCAGACGTATAAAACGCTTCCACGGCGCTGCAAAATCAGCGTCTTGGTCTGCGGCAGTAAACTTTTTTTAAGGTCGCTCATGGTTGTCTCCTAAATGATGACACCGTGGGTTAAAGTCTCGCCACGCCAAAGCTATTCGGTCGTAAAGAGCGATAGCGAGCCTCGCGAACCGTCTCCAGCAACATACCCAGAGTATTGCGCATTTGCCGTGGGTCGATCATACCGTCGTCCATCATATGACCGGACGTATAAAAAGCATCCGACTGACCATCAAAGTGCGCTGCCAGCATCGCTTCGGTCTGCGCTAAAGCTGTTTCGTCGGGGGTTTCTCCGAGTGCCTCAGCCTTGCCCCGAGCAACCATAGACATGGTCTTTGCCGCTTGCTCACCCCCCATTACGCCCATTTTTGCGTTCGGTAACGTGTACAAAAAATCTGGGTCAAAACCGCGCCCGCACATGCCGTAATTACCGGCCCCAAAACTCGCGCCGGTCATCATGGTGATCCGCGGCACATCAATATTTTGTACCGCTTGGATCATCTTCGAACCATGCTTGATCATACCCGCCTGTTCGGACTTGGTGCCGACGATATAACCGGTGGTATTTTGCAGGAACAACACCGGAATATTGGCCTGATCCAACAGCTGTAAAAATTGCGTGACTTTATTGGCACCCTGAGGATCAATCGGGCCATTGTTGCCGATAATGCCGCACGCCTGACCAAAAATTTCCGCTTGCAGGCACACCGTGGACACCCCAAAGCCGGGTTTGAAATCGAGGAAATCAGAGCCGTCGACTAACCTCGCCACCAACTCGCGCATGTCGTAGGGTGTGCGATAATCCAATGGAATAACCCCAGCCAACTGATCCGCTTCGTACAAGGGTTCGACAAAGCTACGCGGCTGGGGGAGCGTACAATTATCGTTCCACTGTAGGCGCTTTACCACTTCGCGGGTTATTTGAATACCGTGGCCATCGTTTTCCGCTAAGTACTCCACCAACCCCGAGGTTGTGGCATGCATCTGTGCACCGCCCAATTCTTCCTCGGTGGCGATCTCGCCTGTGGCCGCTTTTAACAGCGGTGGACCGGCCAAAAACGCTCGGCCGTTTTCCTTGATACCGATAACGTAGTCGCTCAACCCCGGCATATACGCCCCGCCGGCCGTCGACGACCCGTGGAGAATCGAGATTACCGGAATACCTGCCTTGCTGAGTTTGGCCAAACTACCAAACAGCGCGCCACCCACGCTAAAACCCTCCACCGTATAATTGGTCAAATCGCCACCGGCACTTT
>CAJIZO010000024.1 GCA_905181995.1 Flavobacteriaceae bacterium TMED48 | reverse complement strand
GGAGAATTTTTTCATGGTGCGCGACGGCGTCATCTATACCCCAGATTTGACCTCCTGTCTGGATGGTATCACGCGCAACACAGTATTTAGACTGGCCGCCGAGCATGGCATCGAGGTGCGAGAAAAGCGCATTACTCGGGACGAGGTGTACATTTGCGACGAGGCTTTTTTTACCGGCACTGCAGCTGAGGTGATGCCGATTCGAGAGTACGATGGGCGAGTTATCGGCAGTGGCCAGCGTGGGCCGATAGCCGAAAAGTTACAGGCTGCGTACATCGATCTGGTGCATGGGGGCACGCACGCCTATGCCGACTGGTTGCAACCGGTCGGCTAGCGCATCTGTTGCGACATTGGCTTGCGGTGGTTGGCCTTGGCGTAGGCCATCGTCGCTGTTATGCGGCGAAAATCTAGCGCCGTTATTGTCTATGAAATGCCACACCAGTGGCGCTTTAATAAGGAGCAGGTGCATGCAAGGTTTCACTCCTTTGTCTGTCTGCGCGGCGATCGCCCAGAAGGCCGTCGCTGCCATATCACAGGCTTTATTGGCAGCGACTGTGGCGTTTCTGGTTTTGGTGACGCCAACCATCGCCGACGAGGGCATGTGGCGGCCGCAACAGTTGTTGGAGCTGCGCGCCACGTTAAAGGCCGAGGGCTTGAAGCTGCCCGCCGAGGCAATTTCCAAGCTCACCGATTTTCCGATGAGCGCGGTGATCAGTCTCGGTGGTTGCACCGCATCGTTTGTCTCACCAAAAGGCCTGATTGTCACCAATCATCACTGCGCCTACAGCAGTATTCAACACAACAGTACGGTCGATAATAACCTTTTGGAAAGTGGCTTTCTGGCCGAGACATTCGGGCGAGAGCTCCCCGCAGCGCCCGGTTCTCGGGTCTATGTGACCGAGTCGTTGGATCGGGTGACCGGGCAAATCACCGCCAATTTGGCCGCCAACCTGAGCCCACTGGAACGCTATCGAGCAATACAAACCGAGGAAAAAGCGCTGGTGTCTAAATGCGAAAAATCCGCCGGTTACCGCTGTGAAATATACAGTTTTCACGGCGGGTTGGAGTACTATTTAATCAAACAACTAGCGATCAGAGACGTTCGCCTCGTGTATGCCCCGGCATCGAGTATCGGTCGATTTGGTGGCGATACGGACAACTGGATGTGGCCGCGACATACCGGTGATTGGTCGTTTTACCGCGCCTACGTCGACGGTGATGGCAAACCCTCGGACTACAGCGCCGACAACGTACCCTTTGCGCCTAAAAGTCATCTTAGCGTTTCGGCAAAAGGCGTTGCCGACGAGGATTTTGTCATGGTTGCCGGTTATCCGGGTCGAACCAACCGCTATCGAATTGCCGACGAAGTCGCGGCGATGTTTGCCTGGAGCTACCCCACCGCAAAGCGCTATCGCGAGGAGATGATTCGGGTCATCGAGACTGCAGCGCCAGCCGGCAGCGAGGCGCGGATCAAGTATCAGAGTACCCTCGCCTCGCTGGCAAATTATGCAAAAAACTATGGTTCGATGATAGAAAGCTATAAGCGCGGTGACATGTTGCACAAAAAACGTCGGCTAGAGATTGCACTGCGGCAGTGGATCGACGCTGATCCCAGTCGGTGTCAAAGGTGTTCGTCGACTATCGATACTCTGCAATCGCTGATTGCACGCCAACAACAACACCGGCAACGAGATCTTTTGATGGCCTATATGGGCCGTAATTCGATGTTGTCATCGGCGCGTCGGTTGCTGCGTTTAGCCCATGAGCGCAGGCTGCCCGATAGCCAGCGAGAACCGGGTTATCAAACCCGCGATATGGCGCGGTTCCGCGATGCGATGACACGGGTGAGTGGACGCTACCATGGATCGGTCGACGCCGAAGTACTGATTCACTTTATGCCAGAGTACGTCGGGCTCGACCCGACGGAGAGAATTGTGCCGTTTGATGGCTTTTTTGCTATCGCAGAGGACTTTGATGCCGACCGCGTGGCGACCCAAATACGCGCTATGCACGCGACCACACAGTTGGCTGACGAGCAGGTACGTCTAGCGTGGATGGAGCGGCCTTTTGGCGACTTCGAGCGCAGTGAAGATCCGTTTATCCAGTTGGCCTTAGCGCTGTTCGAGCACGACCTAGCGAAAGAAACCAAGCAAAATACGCTGACCGGTGCGCTACAGCAGGCTAGGCCCGCTTACATGCAGGCGCTTATTGCGTTTTACCAGAGCCTCGGCAAGACGATTTACGCGGATGCCAACGGCTCGTTGCGGGTCAGTTTTGGCACGGTTCGGGGGTACGCGCCCAAGGATGGCTTGTTGGCGACGCCGTTCACCACGCTGGCCGGCATTGCGGCCAAGCATATCGACGGCGATCACGAGTTTGATGTTCCCAGCGGATTGCTTGCAGCGATCGCAACGGGCGAGTTTGGCGGTTTTGATCCGCAGGGGTTTGGATCGGTGCCGGTCAACTTTTTGGCGACGCTCGACAGTACCGGCGGCAACTCGGGTTCGCCGGTAATGAACGATCAGGCGCAACTGGTGGGCCTTTTGTTCGATGGCGTCTACGAGAGCATTATCGGCGATTGGGACTATGATTCTGGTTTAAATCGATCGATACAGGTGGATGCTCGTTACATGCTTTGGGTGATGAAGTACGTCGATGGTGCTGATAACTTGCTCGACGAAATGGACCTGGTGCGCTGATATTAAGGGTTTTCTGGTGCGCCTTGCCCGCCGAACGCAATCGAGGGAGCCCAATCTGCGGCTGCGGCTGGCAGATATGGATTTCAAACCTCTCGCGTTGAGGTAGTATGTCGGGTATCGGGAGCCATCGGCTCGCAACTTGGATTTTTTGGTGTCTATCGCTCGCCTTGCCTACACGGTGCTGTTTTATCTTGTCACGCCACTGATTGCGCTCAAGCTGTTGTGGCGAGCGCTCAGAGCGCCAGCCTATGCCCAGCGCTGGGGTGAGCGCTGGGGTTTTATCGACCAGCAACCCGAAGCGCAACCGCTAATCTGGCTGCACGCGGTGTCGGTGGGCGAGAGCGTGGCGGCGATGCCGCTGGTTGCTGCTATGCGCGCGCGCTATCCTCAGGCGCGGATTTTCATCACTTGCATGACGCCTACCGGATCGCAGCGCATACGCGCGGCAACGGGCGATGATCCGGCCATTGGTCACAGCTATACACCCTACGATAGCCCCACCGCAATCGCTCGATTTTTGCGCCGCAGCGCACCGCAACTGTTGATCATTATGGAGACCGAACTCTGGCCGAACACCATTGCCGCCTGCGCGGCGCGGGATATTCCGGTGGTGCTGGCGAATGCGCGACTCTCGGCGCGGTCGGCGCAAGGTTATGGACGGCTACCGCTGTTGGTGCGCCCGATGCTGGCGCAACTGTCTTGTGTTGCAGCGCAAACCGACGCCGATGCGGCGCGCTTTTCGGCGCTGGGGGTTGGTCAGGCGGCGCTGCAAGTGACCGGCAATATCAAGTTTGATCTCGAACTTGATGCTGCGGTCAGAGACCGAGCCGAGCATTTACGACGCCGTTGGCGCGGTCCCAACGATCGCCCTATTTGGCTGGTGGCGAGTACCCACGCGGGTGAAGATAGCATCGTTTTGGCGGCGCTGACGTTGATTAAGCGGCACATCCCAGACTTACTGTTAGTGTTGACGCCGCGTCATCCCGAGCGTTTCAGTAGCGTCGCTGCAGACTGCACGCAAGCGGGGTTTACGCTGCACAGGTTGAGCCAATCAGAGTCGCCGGCGGCGTCGGTGGATATTCTTCTCGGCGATACTATGGGCGAGTTAATGGCTTACTACGGCACCTGCGACATAGCCTTTGTCGGCGGTAGTCTGGTGCCCGTGGGCGGTCACAACATGATCGAGCCGGCGGCCTGGGGTCGGCCGATTCTCTGCGGTCCAGAGGTACACAATTTTGCCGAGGTGGCGCGGTTGCTCGAGGCGGCTGGGGCTATGGTGTACTGCGAGTCTGAACAGACACTGGCCGCTGAGGTGATAGCTCTGGTGCAAGACGACCGTCGCCGAGAGGCGATGGGTGCGGCGGCGCTGGCGGTGGCAACCGCCAATCGGGGGGCCTTGGCGCGCCTATTGCAAGCGCTCGAGCCATTTGAACTTGGCGACGTATCGAGCGCCGATTAAGCACCGTCCATAATGACGCTGCGCTGCACCACTAGTTCCGGTTGCAGCCAGGCGTTGAGCTGGTAGATGTCGTCTGGCGATAGTTGTCCGGCGACCTGTTTCAGGCGCATCATTGACAGTATGTAGTCATAACGCGTATTGGCGAAGTTCCGGCGGGCCCGATACACCGCTTGTTGCGCGACCAATACGTCGACGATGTTGCGGGTGCCAACTTCATAACCTGCCTGAGTGGCCTTGAGTGCGCTCTGCGCCGAGACGATCGATTGCTGACGGGCGTCGACGCGCGCGGCATTAGTCATCACGCTCTGATGGGCCGAGCGCGCCGATTGCACCGTATTGCGCCGCGCAGCGATGAGGTTCTGCTGGGCGGAGTCGGCGCGGTGCGCCGATTGACGTCGCTGCGAGTGCAGGATTCCGCCAGAATAAATCGGCATGCTGAGGTTTAATTGCACCGAGGAGCCGTCAGTGTCGCGGTCGAACGTTAGAGAATCCGCGTTACTGCCCGCTGGAACTCCGGCTTGGTAGGAGACGCCTGTTTGAGTGCCGTCGCTATTGCTCTTTTGGTAGCCCATTGACAGGCTCAACTTGGGTAAATACTGGTATTTTTGCGCCTTGGCATTGTTACCGGCGGCCTGTTTGGTCAGCATCGCGACTTTTAGGCGAAAGTTGTTGTCCAGCGCAAAATCTACCCAGGCATCGCTCTCAGCCGGTTGTGGGGTACTGGCGGCAAACTGCGCGCCGAGCCCGGCGAGCACGCTGTGGCGGCGACCTGTGAGCACTTGCAGTTGCTCGAAGGCAATCCGCAGCGCACCGCGGCTTTCGAGGCTGTTGACCGCCGCCTCGTCGAACACCGCGCGGGCCTCGTGGACGTCGGTAATCGGCACTAGACCGACCTCGTAGCGCTCGCGGGTCTGCTCTAGCTGGCGCTGTATGGCGCGCTGCTCGGCGTCGCGGGTCTCGGTGTTGTCAAAGGCCCGCAGCACGTTGAAGTAGGCCTCGCTAACGCGCAAGATCAGGTTTTGTTGATCGGCGGCAAACTGCGCCTCGGCGCTGGCGGTGAGGTTCTTGCCGCGTTGAAAACTGTACCAGGCCGGCAGGTTGAACAGCGCCTGGGACAGATTGATCGCGTAGCTCTCGGTGTCGGTTTTGGTTCTGTTGTTTTCAGATCGTGGGATCTCCGCGCCGTTGACGGAAACTGTACCGAACTGGTTTAAATCATTGGTGCTGTCGCTGTAGCTTGCGCTGGCAGAAACTTGCGGCAACAGTCCGGCGCGGCCCTGATTGCGCGCCTCGGCGTCGGCGCGATAGGTTGCCCGCGCCGCGGCGATTACCGGATCTTGGACAACCGCGATTTCGTAGATGTCCTGAAGGCTTTCCGCGCCACAGGGCGCGGCAATCACGGCGGTAATCAGCGCCGCAGAGGCCAGGCGGGGCGATTTTACGGTGCGTTGAGCGTGTTCGATAGATTTCATGTGGCTGTCGAATCCTTTAGGCAAGTGTGCAGTATGTACGGTTTAGTTTAGCAGAATGTTGAGTGCGCATCTCGCGTAGGTTTGCACAGATTTTGCAAGCTCGATTTCTGCGTCTGTACGCGAGTGCAGCAACAATGTTATGGTCGGGTTTTGGCGCAGTGGCGATAAATATCAGCGAGGGGCGAGGTGCGTAAACATAGTTTTGGCCGTGATGATGTGCGTATTGAGGCTACTGAGATAGTTTATCGAGGCTTTTTTAAAATGCTGCGCTACAGCCTTCGCCATCGGTTATTTGACGGTGGTTGGAGCCGCTTGCTCAAGCGTGAACTGTTTCAGCGCGGCGATGCGGTCGGTGTTTTGCTTTACGATCCGCAAAACGATACGCTGGGACTGGTCGAGCAATTCCGCATCGGTGCGTTGCAACATGCCGAGGGGCCATGGCAGTACGAAGTGGTTGCCGGCATGGTCGATGCGGCTGAGGATCCGGCTGAAGTCGCCAGACGCGAGTTACAGGAGGAGGCCGGAATTGATGTCGAACGCCTAGTGCCGATATGTGATTATTTGGTCAGCGCGGGCGGTAGCGACGAAAAGATGTATCTGTACTGCGCGCTGACCGATTTGACCGCTCGCGGCGGCGTGTTTGGATTGCCCACCGAGGCCGAAGATATCTTTTTTCAGGTGTGGTCGTATACTGAAGTAGAGGCGGCTTTTGCCGCCGGCCAGATGAACAGTGCGGCGATGACCATCGCTTGGTTGTGGCTGCAACAAAACCGAGCGCGGTTGCGTGCAGATCATGCCCCGCTCGATGTAAATATGACCTAATAATTGACGGAGTTGGCGATTGTTTTTACCGAACGCGCGCAAAAAGACCCACGATTTGGCCCTGTTGCACGAAGAGTGCGAGTTAAATTATCGACGCTTGTTGCGGGTATTGCCCAAGACTCGGCAGGTGGGATCCACCGCTTGGTTATTCGCCGACCCCGGTGATCAGGGCAGCGTCGAACTGCGGGTCGTCGAGGTCACTCGCTATACCAGCCTGGTGCAAATTTCAGCTGCTCGGTCGGGCCCCATATGGCTCGACGATATCGATATCAAAGTGCGTCTTTACCGCGATGCACAGATGGTCGAGGTGGTCGAGTGGAACCGCGATCGCACTATTCCCTTTGTACTCAGCCAAGCGTCGGCGATGTACGCGCGGGATGAGAAGTGGCAGTGGAATTTATTTTTGAGCGAGTTATTATCCCACGGTCTGCGCTGCAGCAGTCGTCAACTAAAAGCCCCCCTTTGATCTGTCATAAGGCTCGACAGTGCCGCAATGGCTAGCGGTAATTTACCCATGCCACAGGTTTTGCTGGGTCGGGCAAGCGCAAAACTGCGCTGTTTACGAGGGCATTAAAATGCCGTTAGAGGGATGCCGATCGCTGCGTGGAGGATGGCCGAAAGGGCCGATAAATTGGTCGCTGGCAGGTGTCTTGTTCCGTTATAATAGGGTCTAATTAAACGATGCGCGATCTATGTCACTCCTGTTATATCTGCACGGTTTTAATAGCTCACCGGACTCGCAAAAAGCGCGCATCAGTGCCGATTGGTTTGCCGAACACGCGCCCGACATGGAATTTTTTTGTCCTCAGTTACCGCCGTTTGCGAACGCCGCTACGCATCGGCTGCGGACCTTGATGGACGACAATCGAGATCGTTCGATCTATTTAATCGGCAGTTCTATGGGCGGTTTTTTTGCCACCTACTTGATTGAGCACTACGGACATCGCGGCGTTTTAATCAACCCGGCGGTGAATCCGGCGCTTGGGATGGATCGTTACATCGGCATAAATACCCATTTTCACAGCGGCGATGAGTGGCGCTTTGAACCGCATCATGTCGAAGAGTACCGCCGCTGGGATCGTCCGATTATCGTCGATAAGCGGCGCTACCATGTATTGCTTCAGACTGGCGACGAGGTGTTGGATTATCGGCATGCCGAGGAGCGTTACCGGGGGTGTTCGATGCTCGTCGAGCAGGGCGGCGATCACAGCTTTATCAATTTTGCCGATCATCTCGGCGATATTTATCGATTTTTAATGGCGTAATCAGATGACTTTAACCAGTATGAAAACACACCACTATGAGTAACTATAGCGCCAGTGATATCGAGGTGCTGACCGGCCTAGACCCAGTTCGCAAGCGCCCTGGCATGTACACCGATACCACTCGGCCTAACCATTTGGCGCAGGAAGTGATCGATAACAGCGTCGACGAAGCTCTCGCCGGGCACGCCAAGCGGATCGATGTGGTGTTGTACAAGGACGGTTCGCTGTCGGTCGGCGACGATGGCCGCGGCATGCCGGTGGACATCCATCCAGAACAGGGTGTCCCCGGTGTTGAAGTGATTCTGTCGACGCTCCATGCCGGTGGCAAATTCTCCAACGACAACTATCAGTTTTCCGGCGGTTTGCACGGTGTTGGTGTCTCGGTGGTCAATGCGTTATCCGAGAAGTTAGAGGTCACGGTAAAACGCCAGAGCAATATCTATCAAATCGATTTTGCCGACGGTGAAAAGACCACAGATTTGCGCGTCATCGATAGTTGTGGTGCGCGCAATACCGGCACTCTGCTGAGGTTTTGGCCGAATGCCGGTTATTTTGATTCGGTTAAATTCTCGCTCTCGCGACTGCGTCACGTATTGCGCGCCAAGGCCGTCCTGTGCGGTGGATTGACGGTCAACTTTGAAGACCAGCAATCGGGGCAATCCGACACCTGGTATTACGAGGACGGCTTGCAGGATTATCTGCTGGGTGCCTTACAGGGTTGGGAGCTACTGCCGCCACTGCCTTTCGTTGGAGTTTTTACCGCGCAACACGAGGCTGCTGAATGGGCGCTACAGTGGCTACCCGAAGGCGGCGATTTGGTGCAGGAAAGCTACGTGAATCTGATCCCGACTCCCCAGGGTGGCACCCATGTCAACGGCTTGCGAACCGGGCTGTTGGAGGCGATTCGAGAGTTTTGCGAATTTAGAAATTTATTACCCCGCGGGGTTAAACTGGCGCCCGACGATATATGGGAGCGCTGTAGCTTCGTGCTCTCGACCAAGCTGGCAGACCCGCAATTTTCTGGGCAAACCAAGGATCGATTGTCGTCGCGCGAGGTCGCTAGCTTTGTCTCTGGGGTGGTCAAAGACAGCTTTAGTCTGTGGCTCAACCAGCATACCGAGGAAGCAGAAAAAATTGCCGAGTTGTGCATTTTTACCGCACAGCGGCGAATGCGCGCAAGCAAAAAGGTGGTGCGCAAAAAAATTACTCAGGGGCCGGCGCTACCCGGCAAGTTGGCGGACTGCTCGAGCGCTGAAGCCGAGCGCTGTGAATTGTTTTTGGTTGAAGGTGATTCGGCGGGTGGGTCTGCAAAGCAGGCGAGAAATCGTGAAAATCAAGCGATCATGCCGCTGCGCGGAAAGATACTCAACACTTGGGAGGTCGACTCGCAAGAGATCTTGGCGTCCCAAGAAGTTCACGATATCTCGGTGGCTTTGGGCGTCGATCCGGCGACTGACAATATCGACGCACTGCGCTATCACAAGGTTTGTATTTTGGCGGATGCCGATTCCGACGGACTGCATATTGCGACCCTGCTATGCGCCCTGTTCGTGCGCCATTTTCGCGCCTTGGTGAGCGCCGGGCATATCTACGTGGCGATGCCGCCGTTGTTTCGTATCGACGTCGGTAAGGAGGTCTACTACGCGCTCGACGAGGCCGAAAAACAAGGTATGTTGGACCGCATAGAGGCCGAGGGTGTGCGCGGTAAAGTCAACGTCCAGCGGTTTAAAGGGCTGGGCGAGATGAACCCATTGCAGTTGCGCGAGACGACCATGGACCCAGATACCCGCAGGTTGGTGCAATTGACGCTGCAATCAGGCGATGATACCGATGCTACGCTGGATATGTTGCTGGCAAAAAAACGCGCACCGGATCGCCGACAGTGGCTCGAGGTCAAGGGCAATTTGGCCGACGTTGGCAATCTGTAACATTTAACCCAGAGAGAGTTCGCTATGAACGATATGGTCACCTTTAACGAGCGCGGTGAAGAGAGCCGATCGCTTCGCCAGTATGCCGAGCAGGCGTACTTGGATTATTCCATGTACGTCATTTTGGATCGCGCACTGCCGCATATAGGCGATGGCTTGAAACCGGTTCAGCGCCGGATCGTGTATGCCATGAGCGAGTTGGGTCTGAAGGCGACGGCGAAATACAAAAAATCGGCGCGCACGGTGGGTGATGTTATCGGTAAATTCCATCCCCACGGCGATGGCGCGGCCTACGAGGCAATGGTGTTGATGGCGCAGCCCTTTTCATATCGCTATCCGCTGGTTGATGGGCAGGGTAACTGGGGCTCTTCGGACGACCCAAAATCGTTTGCCGCAATGCGCTATACAGAGTCCAAATTATCCAAGTACGCCGAAGTGCTGCTATCCGAACTGGCTCAAGGTACAGTTGATTGGCGGCCGAATTTCGACGCCACCATGGATGAACCGGAGATACTGCCAGCGCGGGTACCCAATGTGTTACTCAACGGTACTACCGGTATTGCAGTGGGTATGGCGACCGATATTCCGCCGCATAATTTACGCGAGGTGGTCGCCGCCTGCTTGCATATGCTGGAGCATCCAAAGGCGACAGTGGCCGATTTAATGCTCCATGTAAAGGCGCCCGACTTCCCGACCGACGCCGAAATTATTACCGCGCAGAGCGATTTGCATGCGGTTTATGAGTCCGGTCGTGGTTCGGTAAAAATGCGCGCGGTTTGGCACCGTGAAGACACCGATATTATCGTCACTGCGTTGCCGTTTCAGGCCTCGGGATCGAAGATTCTCGAGCAGATTGCGGCGCAGATGCGGAATAAAAAATTGCCGATGATCGAAGACTTACGCGATGAATCGGACCACGAAAATCCGACGCGATTGGTGATATCACCCCGGTCTAACCGGGTCGATGTGAATGCCGCCATGGACCATCTCTTCGCAACCACTGATTTGGAGCGCAGTTACCGTATCAATTTAAACATTATCGGTATCGATGGCCGTCCGACGGTGATGAACTTGCCGACGATCCTGCGCGAGTGGATCCAATTTCGAATCGCCACCACTAGGCGTCGTTTGACTTACCGCTTGGAGCGTGTCGATCGTCGCCTGCATTTACTCGATGGCTTGTTGATTGCCTTTTTGAACCTCGATCAGGTGATCCATATTATTCGTACAGAAGAGCATCCAAAGGCAACGTTGATCGCCACATTTGGATTGTCAGAGGCGCAGGCCGAGTACGTATTAGACACAAAGTTGCGCCAACTCGCGCGTCTTGAAGAAGTGAAAATCCGCGCGGAGCAGACCGCGTTAGCAAACGAAAAAACCGAGCTGGAGCGTCTGCTAGGTTCCGATGCTCGGCTTAAGACGCTGGTAAAAAACGAGCTCAAAGCAACCGCCGACGAGTACGGTGATGCGCGTCGATCGCCGTTAATTGAACGCGGCGAAGCGCAGGCCTTTAGCGAGAAAGACCTGTTAACGGCGGAGCCAATCACCGCAGTTTTGTCGGAGCGCGGTTGGATTCGTGCGGCCAAGGGGCACGATGTCGACGCTACCCTGTTGAGTTATAAATCGGGCGATAGCTTTCTCGCGATGACCCGAGGGCGCAGTAATCAGAGCGTTTTTCTACAGGACACGAGCGGTCGATTTTATGCGTTACCCGGCCATACACTGCCGTCTGCCCGAGGGCAGGGTGAACCAGCCACCGGGCGCCTCAGTCCTCCAAGCGGGGCGCAGTTTTGCGGTATTTTAATGGCTGGCGACGAGCAAAAAATACTCCTTGGCAGCGATGCAGGCTATGGTTTTATAACCCAGGTTGGCAGTTTGTACACCAAGAACCGGGCCGGCAAAGCGGTGGTATCGATTCCCAGTGGCGGTCGTGTTTTTAGGCCGAAATTGATCGATGATGCCGATGCCTTGGTAGCGGCAGTTAGTAACGAGGGTCGCATGCTGGTGTTTGCGGTCGCCGACCTGCCGGAACTATCGCGCGGCAAGGGCAACAAGATCATCAATATTCCAGCATCGCGTCTGGCAAATCGCGAGGAATACGTAATTGACTATGCGATTATTGGTCGCGACGAATCGTTGGTGGTGCACTCGGGCAAGCGTTACTTGGTGATGAAACCCAAAGATCTAGAGCACTATCGCGGCGAGCGCGGCAGGCGCGGTCACAAACTGCCCCGCGGTTTTCAAAAAGTTGATCGACTGGCGCTCAACATCACTTAGGCGCCGCGGATGGTTTCGGGTTGCCGCCGAGCAGGTTGAAACCTTTGAGAATGATGACGGCTTCTTGGAGTTGATTGTCGTCGCTGATGTCTTCGAGTGCCGGCCCAGGTTGGGCGTCGTCAATGTTCGGTAGATGTCCCTGCAGGTCCTTTTCACGCAATTCTGGCACCGCGTCGAGTAAGCGGATTTCAGCTCTGGGAACGATGATATCTGGGGCGATCCCCAGCGCTTGTATCGACCGTCCACTGGGGGTGAAGTAGCGTGCTGTGGTCAGTTTGACGGCTCGACCATCGCCGAGGGGCATGACCGTTTGCACCGATCCCTTGCCAAAGCTCTGAGTTCCCACGATCGCGGCTCTATTGTGGTCTTGAAGGGCACCGGCAACGATTTCCGAGGCCGATGCGCTGCCACCATTGATCAATACGACGACCGGTACGGAGGCCAGCATATCGCCCGGTGTGGCCTCAAATCTTTGGTTGGAGCTGGCGATGCGACCCTCGGTGTAGACGATGGTGCCGCTATCGATTAGGGCATCTGCGATCTGCACCGCCGCGGGAACCAGGCCCCCTGGATTATTGCGGAGATCGATAACCAGCCCTCGAATCGGCTGATCCGGCGAGGTTTGCACGTCTAATTTCTCGATGGCGGCGATGAAATCGCTGCCCGATTTTTCCTGGAATTGTGCGATTCGCACGTAACCAATGCCCGGTTCTAAGAACCGACTGCGCACGGCGCTGTTGTAGATGATGTCGCGGATGATGGTGAAGGGCAGGGGACCGTCTTCGCCCTCGCGATATATTTCGAGATCGATAGCACTGCCCTTTTCGCCGCGCAATTTATCGATCGCTTTTGGCAGAGCCATGCTGCGCACTGGTTGACCGTTGATTTCGATAATTAAATCGCCTGATTCGATGCCGATTTTTTTAGCTGGGCTGCCGTCGATCGGGGCAATAACTTTGATCAGGCCGCGCTCGGCGCTGACTTCAATACCCAGACCGCCGTATTCTCCCGAGGCACTTTCTTGTAGATCTTGGTAATCGCTAAAATCCAGATAGGCAGAGTGCGGATCGAGTTCGAGCAACAGGCCGACGATAGCGTTTTCGAGGAGCTGTGTGTCGTCGACTTCATCCACGTAACCGCGGCGAATTTGCTCGAACACCTGGGTAAATGCACGCAGTTCTCGCAGCGGCAAGCGGCTGTCTGCAGCAGCGGCTTGCGGCTCTTGATCCCGACCATCGACGCCGTCGGCAAACGCCGTTGAGCAGACTGCTAGGGCGAGGCCGATTTGCAGCAATATGACAAGGCTGTTCATTTTCTTGATCTCCTTGGGCCGACTCGGCTGGGTGCGAGTACTTGGCCCACAGTATAGCGGTTATGGCTGGCGTTTCAGTCGCTCCCGTGTGCGGAACTGGCGATCGGCGCGCCGGTTATTTGGCTTTTAACCAGGCTTTGGGGTTGCGTGGTTTGCCCTGCTTGCGGATTTCGAAGTATAGCGCTGGATTATCCAAGCCGCCGCTGTCTCCTGAATGGGCTAAAATGTCGCCGGTTTCAACCCAGTCCCCGGTATCTTTTAACAGTTCTTGGTTGTGGGCATAGAGCGACATAAAGCTATCGCCGTGATCGACGATGATTAGCAAGCCAAACCCCCTTAGATAGTTGGAGAACACAATTCGCCCCTGATGCACCGTGTTTACCGGTGTGCCGGCGCGGCTGCCGATCAACCAACCCTCCCAGCGCAATGACCCGCTGCGGGTATTGCCAAAACGCTTCAGCAGACGCCCTTTGAGCGGCCAATTGAGGGTTCCCTTGCGGGAGGCGATCGGGACGTAGTCATCGGGCAGCGTCAACTCGCGGGAAGCCTGCTCCACCTTGTTCAACACTTGCTGTAAGCGCGCCCGTTGGCGTTCCCACTGGCTGAGCTTTTTTTGGTCACTGGCGAGTGAAAGTTGCAATTGATCGAGAGTTTTTTGGCGCTGTTGTTTGCGCGATAGCAACTCGTTTTGATTGTTGGCCAGGGATGCCTGGGAGTTGTCGATGTCGGCGCGTTCTCGCTTGATGGTTTTCAGTACATCGTCGAGTGCGTCAACGCTGGTCTGGTGAGCGGCAATTTGTTCGGTTCGCGACTGCGAGAAATAGTTGTAATAACTAAAAACGCGCGAGAATTTACTCGGGTCACGCTGGTTGAGGAGTAATTTTATCGGTTCTTGAGCGCCCATTTTGTAGGCGGCATTAAGGTGTTGAGAGAGCGCTTCGCGCTGCTCTTCAATGCCCTTTTGAAAGCGGTTTTTTTGCTGCAGAAGTTGCCCTTGGCGCTGCTCTAACGTAGTGATTTTAGCCCCCAGTTCACGCAGCGAGCCGTTTAATGCAGATACTTTGAGCTCCACCGACATCAATTCGTTTTGTAGAAGATTTTTTTCTTGCCCGCCCTTTTGCAAGGTCTTTTGCAATTCTGAAATCGAGCGCTGTAGGGCTTCGAGTTGCTCGCGATCTTCCGCCTGCAGATTGCTACACAGGCATAACCCGATCATTAGGGCGGAGGCTTTAACCGATGCCCAGAGCGTTTTCATTGTTCGACGAGCGACCGACCGGTCATCTCGTTCGGTTGTTCGAGGCCCAGTAGCGCCAGCATGGTCGGCGCTACGTCGGCCAAGCTGCCGCCGCTTGCGAGGCGAAGATTGCGCTCGCCGACGAACACCAAGGGCACCGGCAATGTGGTGTGCTGGGTATGCGGTTGGTTGATTTTGTCGTCAAACATGGTTTCGACATTACCATGATCGGCAGTCACCAAGGCTTCGCCGCCGACGTCGGCAAGCGCGCGAAGGACCTCGTCGAGCGCGCTATCTATGGTTTCAACGGCTTGCATCGCAGCGCTATAACTCCCGGTATGACCGACCATATCGCAATTGGCATAGTTGCAAATAATCACATCAAATGTACCCCCCTGGATGGCCTCGACCAAACTTGCGGTGACTTCGGGTGCGCTCATCTGCGGTTGAAGATCATAGGTGGCGACGTTGGGCGAGGGTTTTAATATGCGCTCTTCGCCGTCGTAAAGCGCCTCTTGGCCACCGCTAAAAAAGAACGTTACGTGGGCGTATTTTTCGGTTTCAGCAATCCGCAATTGACGCTTTTGGTGGCGGGACAAATACTCGCCGAGAGAATTGACGATCGGTACTGGCGGAAACGCGCAGCACTGGGTCAGCGAAGCCTCGTATTCGGTGGTCATCACAAAGTGCGGCAGATCTCTTACCACGCTGCGCTCGAAACCGTCAAAATGGTCCCCATCAACCAGCGCGTGGGTCAGTTCTCGCGCTCGATCGGGCCTAAAGTTCATGAATATAACCGCATCGCCGTCGTTAATTTGAGCGCTGTCCGAATGCCCATCGCCGATGCAGGTGGCGCCGACAAATTCGTCATTTTCGCCGCGCTGATAGGCGGCTTCGAGGCCGCTGATGGCGTCGCTGGCGCTGTAGGGTGCCGAAGCTTGCGTGAGCAGTTCATAGGCCATGGCAACGCGGTCCCAGCGGTTGTCGCGATCGAGCGCATAAAAACGCCCAATGATCGAGGCTATGCGTCCAACGCCGAGAGATTCAAATAGCGCTTGGGTCTTTTCCAACGACGGCTTGGCGCTGCGGGGAGGGCAGTCCCGACCGTCTAAAAATGCATGCAGATATACCCAGCTGGCGCCGCGTTGCACCGCCAGTTCGATGGCGGCATTGATGTGATCTTCGTGCGAGTGCACGCCGCCCTGCGACAGCAGGCCGAGGATGTGCACCGCGCCGCCGGTCTGGATGGCGCCATCGATGGCATTGCAGTAGGCTGGGTTGGTGTGAAAATCGCCGTCGGCAATGGCCTTGTTGATGCGGGTGAAGTTTTGGTACAGCACCCTTCCCGCACCCAAGGTAATGTGACCGACCTCAGAGTTTCCCATTTGCCCCTCGGGTAATCCGACCGCCAACCCAGAAGTCTCAATCAACGTTCTAGGTCGGGTCGTCCACAGCTCGTCCCAGACCGGCGTGTGGGCATTTTGGATAGCGTTGTGCTGCACCTCTTCGCGGTAGCCAAAGCCGTCAAGGATCAATAATACTAAGGGTTTTTTACGCATAGTTATCCGTTGTCTTGCGCCCTGAGAGCGTAAGTTTAAGCCTAAAGCCATTATTTCGCCACGCTAGACGATTAAATAAAGCTTCGGTTAGAGGGCAATGGCTAGCCCTGATCGAGCACCTCCCAGCGGCTGTAGCAGACGTCTAGCGCGTGCTGCGCGCGCTTCAATTCGCCGCTAAGTTGCTCGCCTTGAGTGCGATTATGGCTGTGGTATTGAGGATCACAGAGCTGCTCGGATAACCCTGCAATCTGTACTTCTAGACCTTCGATTTCTGCTGGCAAGGCGTCTAACTCGCGCTGATCGCGGTACGATAGTTTGGCGACAGTGGGGGAAGCCAAACTTTTTGGCGTGTCCGCTGTGGCGGTTTTGAGGGCTACTTTGGGGGGTTGCCGCTGGCGCAACCAATCGTCGTAGCCGCCGACATAGGCGTTGATCTTGCCGTCGCCCTCAAAAACTAGCGTGCTGGTGACTACATTGTTGAGAAAGCTACGATCGTGACTGACCAGCAATAGCGTGCCCTTGTAATCGATCAATAGTTCCTCGAGTAGGTCGAGGGTGTCGATATCCAGATCGTTGGTCGGCTCATCCAGCACCAGTACGTTGGCGGGTTGAAGAAATAACTTGGCCAGTAAAAGACGGTTTCGCTCGCCGCCCGAGAGCACCGAGACGGGTTGCCGGCAGCGCTCGGGAGCAAACAAAAAATCCTGCAAATAGCTGATCACGTGGCGAGATTTATCGCCGATTTGTAACATATCGCGCCCGCCGGAGAGGTTATCTTGAACCGACTTGTGCGAATCGAGCACCGTTCTATACTGATCAAAATACGCAATATTTAAGTTGGTGCCGGTTTTGATATGCCCGGTTTGCGGCTGTAATTGACCCAGTAACAGTTTTAATACGGTGGTCTTACCGACGCCATTGCGGCCAATCAGGCCGATTTTTTCACCGCGTTGGATCAGCGTAGAAAACTCTCTGACGATCTGTTCTTCGCCATATCGAAAATTGATGGCTCGTGCTTCGGCGACGATCTTGCCAGATTTTTCTGCCTGCTGAATATCCATTTTAGCGGTACCCAATTGTACCCGCCGGTCGGCATAGTCGCGGCGCATGGCTTCGAGGGCTCTGACCCGGCCCTCGTTGCGGGTGCGCCGGGCTTTGATACCCTGCCTGATCCAGCGCTCCTCCTGCGAAAGCCGCTTATCGAACAGCGCATTGTGGCGATCTTCGGTTTCTTGCATGTCCCGCTTGCGTTGCAGGTATTCGCTGTAGGTACAGGCAAACTCGGCTAGCTGGCCTCTGTCGATTTCGATAAAGCGGGTCGCCAGAGCCTCCATAAAGCTGCGGTCGTGGCTGACAAATAACAGCGCGCCATCCCATTTTTTTAGGAATTGTTCCAACCATTGGATCGATTCAATATCCAGATGATTGGTGGGTTCGTCGAGCAGCAACAAATCGGGTTGGCAGACCAGCGCGCGCGCCAGCAACACGCGGCGTTTGTAGCCACCGGACAGGCTGCTAAGCTGCGCATCGGTGTCCAACTCCATCTTGGTAATGATCGCTTCGACCCGTTGATTAATGTCCCATCCGTCGACCCGTTCGAGCTCGGTTTGACAGCTTTCCAACTCGTTTAGCAACTGTTGGCTGGTATCCGTAGCGACTGCCTGAACGAGTTGATGAAAGCGTTTTATTAGCGCTCCCTGCGCGCCAAGCCCCTCGGAAATAACGTCGAACACCGTGCCTTCAACATGTTCCGGAACGGCCTGTTCAAGCTGCGCAATTTTGACCCCACTACTGACCTTGAAAAAGCCTTCATCGGCATTGACTTGACCACCGAGAATTTTCAGTAAAGTGGATTTCCCGGCGCCATTGCGCCCTATTAAGCAGGCTCTTTCGCCAGAATAGATCGACAAATCGACGGCGTCCAGCAGCGGCGGCTGCCCATAGCTCAGGGTAATGCCCTGTAGATTGACCAACTGCATGATTTATTAGGGCGCCTTAGAGTCGTGGGCTGAATGGTTGCCTGGGGGGCCAAATGGCCGGGTTATCAGGATTAATTTGGGTAACAGGGTCATCGACCCCAGTAGCGCCGCAGTCATTGCTAGACCGGTGAGCAAACCAAAATAAATCGACGGTATAAAGTTCGACAATGCGAGGATTGAAAAGCCGACGATGATGGTCGAGGCGGTGTAAAAAAGCGCGCGCCCGATGCTCGCGTGGGAGCGGTACATCGCGGCGATGTAATCGCCATCGGCGGCGACTTCTCGCCGAAAGCGAGTAAGGTAGTGAATCGCGTGATCGACACCGATACCGACTGTGATAGCGGCGATGGTGATCGTCATCATGTCGAGGGGTATGCCCATTATGCCCATTCCGCCGAGCACCACGGCGGCGGCTAAAAAATTCGGGATAACCGCGATCAACGAAATGGTCAGCGAGCGAAAAAGTACTAAAAACATGGCCATAATACCGACAAAAACAGCCCCCAGCGTAACAATTTGTGATTGGTATAGGCTCTGCAACATGTTGTTGTACAGAACCAGTAGGCCGCCGAGGCGGATGTCTTGATCGGCTATGGCTAGCTCATCGGTGGCGTAGAGGCGAATTTTTTCGAGTAATTCAGAGCGCCGCAAATTGCCGCTGGTTTCCTTGGTACGCAGTTGAATGCGCGTCTCGTCGAGCTCTTCGATTAAATACGGCGCGACCAGTTGCCGATAGATCTCCGGACTCAGGCTCTGACGTAAAAAAGCCAGCTCGAAGTCGTTTAATTGATGGCCGCTCAAGTCGTTGGCGACCTGATAGATTTGCGCCAGTGAACTAACTTTTCCGATCTCCGGTTGGGCCTCTAAAAAGGCCTGCAGTTTGCTTAAATCTTCGAGCCCTGCAGTTGACATCCAGTAACTTTGCGGTGGACTTTCACTATCGTCGTTCGAGTCAAAGCCACCGTCGTCGGCGTAGTCATCATCGCCGTAATCGTCATATTCATCGTATTCGTCAAACCCGTCTGCACTGGCGCTTTCATTCGCGGTTTGCTCGGTTTCTGCGGATATACTGTCGACCACCGCCGCCGCTTGGCTCGGCGCCTGTATCACAATGTCGAGTGGCGTTGTGCCACCCAGAGCGGTGTCGATGGTCTCCATACCGCGGTATATTTCGGTGTCGCTGTGGAAGTAATCGATGAAGCGATTTTCAACCTCAAGCCGCAGGATACCGACGCCGGACGCGACGCCTATAAGCGCCGAAATGGCGATAACCAGTCCGCCATGTCGCTCGGTAAACCTTGCAAATACGCGGGTGATGGACACCGAATCGCTAAACGAGACGTCGCTTCGGCGACCCATTAACATCATGCCGGCGGGGATAACGATAAAGGTGACTGCCAGCGCGACCACAATGCCGAGCGTCATCATCCAACCAAAGTCTATGACCGGCCGAATATTGCTCACCACCAGCGAGATGAAGGCGACCGCCGTGGTCAACACCGTGTACAGGCACGGCTTGCTCATCGATATCACCGTCTCGCTGACCAGTTGCAGTTGACTGGCGTCAGTTTGTCGACTCGACAATTCTCGATAGCGGACGATCAAGTGAATCGTCAGCGCCAGGGTAATGATCAGTAGCAGCGAAACAAAATTAGACGATATCACCGTCAGTCGCCAGTCTATCCAGCTAAACCAACCGAGCATAATTGTCAGGCTGGTAAAGCAGGTGACCAAGGGCAATACAACCCATTGCAGTCGGCGAAAAATGACCGCTAAAGTCACTACGATAAACAGCAAAATACCGTTGCCAAAGAGGATCAAGTCAGCCTTTAAATAATCCACCATGTCGGCGGTAATCATATCCGGGCCGCCGAGGTAGAGAGTGCCGCGATCGCGAAACTCTGCGGTGATCGATCTAACCTCACCAATCATTTGCCGGCTCTTGGCCGTCTGTTCGGTGCGATGATCGAGAAATTCTTTACTGACGCGCAGCAATTGCGCGCTCTGATCGTCGTCTAGGCCCTCGCGGTCGCGCTTTAAGCGCAGAGCATCGCGCTCCTTAACCAGTCGCAGAAAGGTCTCGTCGAGTTCTAGATCGAGCATGATCCCGGTGGTCTGGCCATCGGCGCTCAGCAGGGTGTCTTTGTAGATTGGACTGGTTAAAAATTCGGTTTTCGCCAATTGTCGGTCGACGTTAGGGCTGAGCAGTTGGCGCAGCTCTCCAGAAAAGTCGGCAACAGTAATTTTTGGGCTGTACAGCAGCGGAACGTCGAGTAGCGAAAGTACCCCGGTGACGCCTTTGACAGTGATCAGGCGGTCTCTCAGAGCTTTTAAATGTTGCAGATTGTGATCGTCAAACAGATCCCCTTCGCGCGGTGTGTAGGTGATTACTAAGTAGTTTGAGCTGCCGTAACGACCGACCAGTTCTCGGTAGTAGTTGAGGTCTTCGTCGTTTTCTAGCGTCAGCGAATCGGCCGACGCATCAATTTTGAAGTGCTGCAACCCGACGGCCATGCTCGCGGTCACCGCAAACAGCGCGATCAATGCCAGCAGCGGGCGGTGGAGAACCCAGCGCGCATAGATTTGGAAAAATTTTTCTGACATAAAAATGTGTTCCCTCAAGTGCTCGTCGTGCAGACAGTGTTGCTGGAGCTGGTTTAATTATAAACCACAGATTTGCCCGCTCCTAGTATTTGCAATTAGCGTTATAAATCGAAGGCTGTATCGAGTTTTTTAGCGACTAGAGCGTTTTGCAGCTTGGCGTATTTGGGCAGTCCATTGGCGTAGGGTGGGTAGTTTTCACCAGCGATCAGTGGCGCTAAGTACTCGCGCGCCTTTTGCGTGATGCCAAACCCGTCGGCGCTAATAAAATCCGCTGGCATGAACTTCTCCATATTGGCGACCTCGGAGAGTGAGGCAGATCCCAGTGACCAGTTATACTCCGGTCCGGCACCACGCTCGATTGAAATCATGATCGAGGTCTCGCCCTCCACCGCGCGATCCACCGCGGCGCGACCTACGGCATAGGCCTGTTCGACGTCGACATTCGACGCGATATGGCGCGCAGAACGCTGCAGATAGTCCGCTAGCGCCCAGTGGTATTTGTGGCCGAGGGCATGTTTTATCATGCTTGCCAGCGTCGGGGCGACCCCGCCGAGTTGTTGGTGTCCAAAAGCATCGCGATTTAAAGACCCGGAAATATGTCCTCCATCGGCGTATTTGGCACCCTCAGAGGCGACCACCACGCAGTAGCCTTCGCGGTCTATCGTCGCTTGCACCTTGGCAATAAAGCGCTCGCGATTAAAGGCGATTTCGGGAAACACGATAATGTGCGGTGGGTCGCCTTCGCGTTCGGCGGCTAGGCCACCGCTGGCGGCGATCCAACCGGCATGTCGACCCATGACCTCGAGGATGAACACTTTGGTCGATGAATCGCACATCGATGCGATATCTAGGCTTGCTTCGCGGGTTGAAATGGCAACGTATTTGGCCACCGAACCGAATCCCGGTGAGCAATCGGTGAGTGGCAGGTCGTTGTCGATGGTTTTGGGGATGTGGATAGCGCGGATGGGATAGCCCATCAGTTCTGATATCTGCGCGACTTTTAGGCAAGTATCTGCCGAATCACCGCCACCGTTGTAGAAAAAATAACCGATGTCGTGCGCCGCAAAGACTTCGACAAGGCGCTGGTATTCGCTATCGCTGGCGGCGGGATCTTGCATTTTATACCGGCATGAACCAAAAGCGCCGCCGGGTGTGTGCATTAACTCGGCGATGCTCTGCGTGGACTCCACGCCGGTGTCGTAGAGCTCTTCGCGAAGAGCGCCAAGGATGCCATTGCGGCCGGCATAAAGGTTGCCGATGCGGTCGCTGTGATGGCGTGCAGCCTGAATAACTCCGCAGGCTGAGGCGTTGATGACAGCGGTGACTCCGCCAGATTGGGCATAAAATGCATTTCTTTTTACGTTAAACATAGTTTTCTCTGCTGCTGCCGATAGACTAGACCGCATGCCGAAAGCGTTGGCCAGATGGACGGCGATAATGAGGGTCTTGGGATCCAGCAATTATACTCTATGCGCGGCTGACTGGGGCGATTGACGAGATATTTTGTCGGCTCCAAGCGTGGTTTTTTGATTGTTAGGGGCGAGCGCCAGATGCGATACTCGTCGCCAGAGGAATTTTATGCACATTCATATTATTGGAATTTGCGGTACCTTTATGGGTAGCGTTGCCCAGTTGGCAAAACAATTGGGCCATCGGGTTACCGGTTGCGATGCCCGGGTCTATCCACCGATGAGCGACCAACTGGAGTCCGCTGGCATCGAATTAATCGAGGGCTATGACCCACAGCAATTATCACCGGCGCCGGACTTGACGCTGATCGGTAATGCTCTATCGCGGGGTAATCCCTGCGTCGAGTATCTGCTCGATCATCGCTTGCGCTATATGTCCGGGCCGCAGTGGCTGGGCCAGACCCTGTTGGTCGATCGCCACGTACTCGCAGTGTCGGGTACGCACGGCAAGACCACCACCAGCAGCATGCTGACCGCGGTGCTGCAAGGGGCGGGGCTGAGACCGGGGTATTTGATTGGCGGCGTGCCCCTCGATGGAGGCACCTCGGCGAGCCTCGGCGGCGGTGATTTGTTCGTGGTCGAGGCGGACGAATACGACAGCGCGTTTTTTGATAAGCGCTCTAAATTTGTGCACTATCACAGCGATACCTTGCTGATCAACAACATCGAATTTGATCACGCCGATATCTTTGCTGATTTGGCGGCTATTCAGCGCCAGTTTCACCATCTGGTTCGCACCGTGCCGGGCTGTGGGACGATTATCTATCCGAGCGCTGACCAGGCGATTGAGGCGGTCTTGGCTGCCGGTTGCTGGAGCGATAGGGTGACATTTGGCGACGGCGACGGCGATTGGCAGTATCGTCTCCTCGCGCCGGATGGATCGTCCTTTGAAGTGTTGCGCAACGGCGCCGGCGAACTAACTGAATACGGTTGCGTTAGCTGGCGTCTCACCGGTCGTCACAATGTAAGCAACGCGATGGGCGCGATTATTGCGGCGCATGGTGTTGGCGTGACCCTCGCCGAGAGCTGCGATATTTTAAGCGCTTTTGCCGGCGTTAAAAGGCGCATGGAAGTGCTCTATGAGGATCAGGGCTTCACCTTGTACGATGACTTTGCGCATCATCCAACCGCGATTGCTACCACCCTCGAGGGGTTGCGGGCCAAAGTTGGCGATGCAACCATTGTCGCAGTGATTGAGCCGCGGTCTGCGACGATGCGTCAGGGCATTCATGGCGACGCACTGGCGCAGTCGCTGGCCCATGCCGATCGCATTGTTTGGTATCGGTCGGCGGATGTAACGTGGGATATTGAGGCGATCATGGCGGGTTCTTCGATCGCCTGGGAGATTGTCGACAACATCGAGGTGATGATCCAGCGCTGCGTTGATCTCGCCGATCCCGGCAGCCACATGGTGATGATGAGCAATGGGGGGTTTGAGGGGCTAGCCGAAAAACTGCTTTGGCGACTCGATCGTTAGCCGCGCAAAATAAAACTTACCGGGCCGTCGTTGCACAGCGTGATTTGCATGTCGGCGCCGAAAACGCCAGTTGCCACTGGGTCGTGCAGAGCTCGCGCTCGACACACAAAGGCGTCGTATAGTGGTTTTGCGAGTTGCGCAGGAGCGGCCGAGGTGTAGCTCGCTCTCAAGCCACTGTCGGTATCGGCGGCGAGGGTGAACTGGGACACGATCAAAACGCCCGCCTGAACATCGGTCACCGAGCGATTCATGCGCCCGCTATCGTCGGCAAACACTCGATAGCCTAGAGTGCGGTTTACTAAGCGCTCCATGTTGGCGTCGCAGTCGTCTTGTTGAACGCCGACAAACACGCAAATGCCGTGGTCGATGCGCCCGACAATCTGATCATCAACCTCGACCCTTGCGGCGCTGACACGCTGTATTAAAGCTATCATTGCTATCCTTTAGACGACTGTTTTGGGTGCCTCGGGAACTGCTTATCCAGAGTTGTAACCGAGGCCTTTAATGATAGCGCGCGGTGCGGTTATGATGCATCCGTTAAATGCACAATGAGTGAGTGCAGGCATTATTTAATGCGCACTTGATCGCAGTATCAGGCTCTGGAGTTTTTGTCGATGGATCAACAGCGCTGTCAGTGGCCGGGAGAGGATGCTCTCTACCGGCGGTATCACGACCAAGAATGGGGGCTGCCCTGTCGCAGCGATGCATTGATGTTTGAGTTTTTGATTCTCGAGGGCGCCCAAGCGGGGTTGTCGTGGATCACTATACTGCGCCGTCGAGAGCAGTATCGAGCGGCGTTTGCCGGCTTCGATGTGCTGCGGGTGAGCCGCTTTACCGATCGCGATATTGAGCGATTGATGGGCGATAGCGGGATCATCCGACATCGCGCTAAAATTTGCAGTGCGATTGAAAATGCCCAGTGCTTTTTGCGCGTTCAAGCGGAATTTGGCAGTTTTAGTGATTACCTTTGGGGCTTTGTCGATGGTGTGCCGATCGTTAATTGCTGGTCAAATGCTGCGGAGGTGCCCGCAACAACAGCGCTGTCAAAGCGTATTAGCGATGATATGCGTGGCCGCGGATTTAGATTTTTTGGGCCGACAATCTGCTACGCATACTTGCAGTCAATGGGTCTGGTCAACGATCACCTCGCGGGCTGTTTTAGGCGCGCGGAGTGCTCGGCGATTGCGCCGTCCGATTGAATTATCGCGGCGCGCGCTTGCGGGCGTTTTCGGTCAGCAGTTTTTTCCTGATGCGCACCGACTCTGGGGTGACTTCGACCAGTTCATCGTCTTCAATAAACTCTAGTGCTTGCTCCAGCGTGTGCTTTACCCGCGGGGTCAGGATTAAATTTTCATCGGTACCGGCGGCGCGAATATTGTTAAGTTGCTTGGCCTTAGTGGGGTTGACGGGCAGGTCGTTGTTGCGCGAATGCAGACCGACAATTTGCCCCTCGTAGATATCCAACCCATGACCGACGAACAATCGACCGCGTTCTTGCAGCGTGAAAAGCGCGTAAGCGAGGGTTTTTCCTGACATCATAGACACCAGAACACCGTTTTGGCGTTGCCCCATCTGCCCGATTTTGGCGACACCATAGTGGTCGAAAATGCTAGTCATAATGCCCGAGCCGCTGGTCATGGTGAGAAATTGCGAGCGAAACCCAATCATGCCGCGAGACGGGGCGATAAATTCGAGCTTGATACGCCCCTTGCCATCCGGTTCCATGTTGACAATCTCTGCCTTGCGCAAGCCCATCTCCTCCATAACAGAGCCCTGATGTCGATCTTCGATATCGATGACGATCTGTTCGAAGGGTTCATGGGTTTCACCGTCCACTTCGCGTTGGATGACCTCGGGTCTGGATACGCCGAGTTCGAAACCCTCGCGTCGCATGTTCTCGATTAGCACCGAGAGGTGCAGTTCGCCGCGGCCTGAGACCACAAATTTATCTGGAGTTTCGCCCTGTTCGACGCGCAGCGCAACGTTGTGGATCAATTCTTGCTCGAGTCTATCCTTGATGTTGCGCGAGGTAATATATTTACCTTCGCGACCGGCAAACGGTGAATCGTTGACCTGAAACGTCATGCTGACTGTGGGCTCGTCGACCGACAGCGAGGGCATCGCCTCGACCATTTCGGGGTCGCAGAGAGTGTCTGAAATATTGAGTTTTTCGACGCCGGTAATGCACACAATATCGCCCGCTTGCGCCCTGTCTACCTCGACGCGTTCGAGTCCGTTGTAACCCATCACCGTGAGTATCCGCGCCTTGCGCTTGTTGCCACTGCGATCGACCACCACGACCTGACAGTTGGGCGTCATTGCGCCGCGGGTGATCCGGCCAATACCAATAACCCCGACATAACTGTTGTAGTCGAGCGCACTGATCTGCATTTGCAGCGGCCCGCTGGTATCGACATTTGGCGGATTGACCTTATCGGCGATAATTTCTAACAGTGGGGTCATGTCGTCGGCCAGTTGATCGGCCTCGTATCCGGCCACCCCGTTCAGCGCAGATGCGTAAATTACTGGGAAGTCGAGTTGTTGGTCAGTGCCGCCGAGGCGATCAAAAAGATCGAAAACCTGATCTAGAACCCAGTCGGGTCGAGCGCCTGGGCGATCGACCTTGTTGACGACCAATATTGGGTTCAAGCCCTTCTCAAAGGCTTTTTGGGTAACGAAACGGGTTTGTGGCATCGGCCCATCAACCGCATCGACTAACAATAGTACGCAGTCCACCATTGATAGCACGCGTTCGACTTCGCCACCAAAGTCGGCATGCCCTGGGGTGTCGACGATGTTGATGCGATAGTCGCGCCAGGTGATGGCAGTATTTTTGGCGAGGATCGTAATGCCACGTTCGCGCTCTTGATCGTTAGAATCCATAATCCGTTCGGTGGTCATGCTTTTACGATCCAAGGTGCCGGTCTGCTGCAGCAGTTTGTCGACGAGGGTAGTTTTTCCGTGGTCGACGTGAGCTATGATGGCGATGTTACGTAAGTTTTCGATGGACATGGGTTGCTGGCCGTATTTGTTTAAGCGAAGTGCGTTCGGGGTTCAAGCCGCAGAGTAAAGGGCGCGTGGTGGTGAAAAGCCGCGATTATACGAGAATTGAGAGAAACTGCTATGAATCTTTTTCTTGGCGCGGTCTGCGTGGGGTTTAACGCCTAAATATCGGGGGTTCAAAATAGGTAACCACCAGCACATTCGCACTAATTTGGTGCCGCTTTTAAAATTACGCACTTTGTTGGTGCAATTTTGCGCGCTCAACCGAGTTAGGTAAGCGATGTCTGATCGCTATTGTGCCGACATCTCGGGGCGGTAGAGCGCTTCTTGTTGCTTGGCATGGCAATTGCTTCCCATTAACCGCTACAATAGCTCGCCCCATGACCTGGTTGCGCGATGCTCCGCACCAGTGCCGAGGCTCTGGGTGAGGGCGCATCTGACGGCATTCGCTACCGCACCAACAACGACACACATTTCGGAGACTGATCGACAATGAAAGCAAAATTAGAATATATCTGGTTAGATGGCTACGTGCCAACGCAGAGCCTGCGCAGTAAGACGCAGGTTAGAAGCAACTTTGGTGGAACGCTCGAGGAGTGCCCGATGTGGTCGTTCGACGGAAGCTCAACTGAGCAGGCGGAGGGTAATGCCTCTGATTGCCTATTGAAGCCCGTGGCTATTTTCCCAGACCCCGACAGAAGCAATGCCTACCTCGTGATGACGGAAGTGTTGAACGCCGACGGCACGCCACACGAGAGCAATGGTAGGGCGACCATCGACGATGACGACGATGATTTTTGGTTTGGGTTCGAGCAGGAATATTTTCTCTGGGATGTGGATACTCAACGTCCTCCAGGGTTCCCTGTGGGTGGCTACCCAGCTCCCCAAGGTCAGTACTACTGCTCGGTAGGCGCGGCCAACTCGTTTGGTCGGGACTGCGTGGAAGAGCACTTTGACATCTGCCTAGAGGCAGAAATTAACGTCGAGGGAATCAATGCCGAGGTGGCCGCGGGGCAGTGGGAATTTCAAGTCTTTGCCAAGGGCGCCAAGCGCGCTGGAGATGAGACTTGGGTAGCGCGCTATCTGCTAGAGCGAACCGGAGAGAAGTACGGTTATGCGATTAATTATCACCCTAAACCGTTTGGCGAGATGGATTGGAATGGCTCGGGTATGCACGCTAACTTTTCCAATGGCCCGATGCGCGAAGACGGCGACGAGGCGGTTTTCACCAAGATTTGTGAAAACTTTGGCAAACATATCGACCGGCATATGAGCGTCTATGGCGCGGACAACGACCAGCGGTTGACCGGTAAGCACGAAACCCAATCAATCGACGAGTACAGCTATGGCGTATCCGATCGTGGCGCCTCGATTCGCGTGCCAATTGGTACCGTTGAGGATGGCTGGAAAGGGCGTCTAGAAGATCGCCGCACTGCGTCAAATGCCGATCCGTACAAGGTGGCTGCAGCGATTATTAAAACCACTAAAGAGGCATTGGTCTAGCCGTTAGAGGTAGGATATTACGCCCAGAAAGGCCCGCAAGCGTTCATCGTTTGCGGGTTTTTTTATGCCCCAAAGACACCCATGCGTTAGCGTTCGACGGGCTGTCGGGAAGCGCGACGCGGTTTTTAGCGAGGACCTTGTGCATGCTGGTTTGCATACACACACCAGCAGCGCACCAATATGGTGCGACCGAGCAGCTTTTCAGATATGATCATAGCTTCAATATCGGCTGTTTGCGTGGTATGCACGCTAGCGCTTGCGCCGAACAAAGTTGGCTTGGATCTTGCTACGTAATAGCTACGGCAGTCGCTACAGCGACCCTACCCATTAAGATTGGATCCAATAAGGACCATGCATCGCCAATATGCCATTAGAGACGCAGTACCAGACGCTACTCGACAACCTCAACACATCGGTTTTGCTGGTCGACGAGTGGTTGGCCATTAGTTATGCCAATCCAGCAGCTGAGGCGCTGCTAAAAATTGGTTTGGTCAAGCTGCGCGGAACCCAAGTATGCGCTTTGTTTACCGATGTTGTGGGCTCGCAACGCGCGATGCGCGCGTCATTAAAAACCAATCAAGCCTTTACTAAACGTCACGAGCCAATTTTGCCACAGACCGCCGAATCCTGTCTGATCGACTATTCGGTGACCCCGGTGCAGCACGATGGTAAGTTGGCGTTAATCGTCGAAATGCAGGCGATTGATCGCTTTGTGCAGATCAATCGGGAGGCCGCGCTGACGTCGCTTCAAGACAGTTCGAAAAGCCTTATTCGAGGTTTGGCTCACGAGATTAAAAACCCTCTTGGGGGTATTCGTGGCGCTGCCCAACTACTCCATCAAGCGCTGCAAGATGGAGAGGTCGACGATGAATCCCACGAGGTCTGTCAAATTATTGTCACCGAGGTCGATCGATTGCGCAATTTGGTCGATCGCCTGTTGGGGCCCAATCAATTGCCGGTGGTCGAGCGCTTAAACGTGCATGAAGTCGTTGATTATGTTGCCGCGTTGGTCGAGGCCGAAACTCAGGGTAGCATCGCGTTGACGCGCGACTATGATCCGAGCATTCCGGATATTCAGGGCGATCGAGAACAGTTAATACAGGCGCTGCTGAACATCGCCAGGAACGCTATGCAGGCGCTGCAACGAGGCAGTCAGTTGCACTCAGAAATACGCTTTAAAACCCGTATTCAGCAAAGCCTTACGATTGGCGGATTGCGCTGTCGAATGGTTTGTCGGATCGATATTTTGGACAATGGCCCAGGTGTTGAATCGGCGATTAAGGAAGGCATTTTTTTGCCCATGATTAGCGGGCACGTGGAGGGCACAGGTCTGGGACTGACAATCGCTCAAACTGCGATCAATTTTCACGACGGTATGATCGACTGCAAGTCGATTCCCGGAGACACGTGTTTTTCTATCTATCTACCAATAAAGGCCTAATATGGATAACTCTTCAAGGATTTGGATCGCCGAAGACGACCGGTCGATGCGCTGGGTGATGGAAAAGGCACTAACGCGCGCCGGTATCGGCGTACGCTGTTTTGAAAAGGGCGATGACTTATTGATTGCCTTGCAGACATCAAGGCCACAGGTGATTATCTCTGACATCCGTATGCCCGGTATCGATGGTTTGGAGCTGCTGCGCCAGATACAAAAAAGTTATCCAGATCTGCCAATGATTATTACCACTGCCCACTCTGATTTAGACAGTGCCGTATCCGCCTATCAGGGAGGCGCTTTCGAATATCTGCCGAAGCCTTTTGATCTCGACGAGTTAGTGGCAGTCACCAAGCGCGGCGTTGCTGTCGCCAAGGAGCAGTCGGTCACTAAAGGTGAGGATGAGCGGCCCGAGACTCAGGAAATTATTGGCGAAGCGCCAGCGATGCAGGAGGTATTTCGGGCTATTGGACGGCTCGCCAGTTCTAATATCACGGTGCTGATCAACGGTGAATCGGGTACCGGTAAAGAGCTGGTGGCTCGAGCTCTACACAATCATGGGCCCAGATCTGGGCGTGAATTTATCGCCTTAAACATGGCTGCGATCCCGAATGAATTGATTGAGTCGGAGCTATTTGGTCACGAGAAAGGCGCTTTTACGGGTGCCGGGCAGCGGCGTGAAGGGCGATTCGAACAGTCCAATGGCGGCACCTTGTTTTTGGATGAGATTGGGGATATGCCTGCCGAGGCGCAAACGCGATTGCTTCGGGTACTTTCGGACGGTGAATTTTACCGTGTTGGAGGCCATACATCGATCAAGGTGGACGTACGCATTATCGCCGCAACCCATCAACACTTGGAGCAATTAGTCGAGCAAAATCGTTTTCGCGAGGATCTCTTTCACCGCCTTAATGTAATCCGAATCCATCTGCCACGGCTGTCCGAGAGGCGCGAGGATATACCTCGGCTGATGAAACACTTTTTTGCTCGCGCTGCGCTGGAGCTCAACGTCGAGTCAAAAGTGTTGTCGGATGAAGCGACCGCCCTCTGTTGTGATTTACCTTGGCCGGGCAACGTCCGGCAGTTGGAGAATACCTGCCGTTGGCTAACCGTCATGGCCGCTGGTCGCGAGGTGCTGCTGGCGGATCTCCCTCCCGAATTGCGGTCGGATGAATCAGTTGGGGTCGCTGCAGAAGCGGCAAACTGGCAGGCGCAACTGCGCGCGTGGGGAGAGTCGCAACTGCGCGCCGGGGGCACGGGAATCATGGTCACAGCATTGGAAGATATGGAGCGAGTAATGATCGATACAGCGCTATCCCATACCGGTGGCCGAAAGAGGCATGCGGCTCAACTGCTTGGATGGGGGCGCAACACCTTGACCAGAAAGCTACAGGACTATGGTATCGAAGACAGCCCCTCGGTTTAATCTGATACTCTAACCACTAGTGCTGGGTATCGTTGCTCTCGTTGCTGCTCTGTTCTTCTCGGGCCTGGTTGGCAGCCATTGCCGAAGCAAAAAGGCCGTCAAAATTGACCGGAGGTATCATTAGCGGAGGTAATGAGCCCTTAGTGAGGACGTTGTCGATGGCTTCTCTGGCGTAGGGAAAGAGCATAGCTGCGCAGGTGGTATTGAGCACCTGTGCGAGTTGCTTATCATCCAGGCCCTCGATCTTAAAGATCCCAGCTTGTTCCACTTCGACCAGATAGAGCGTATCTTCATTGTCTTTCACGGTGATGGTAATTCTCAAAGACACTTCAAAAATGCTCTCATCGAGCCTAGCGGTATGCGTACTTAAATCTTGGTTGACCTTCGGGTTCCACTGCTTTTGGAATAGTTCGGGCCCCTTTGGAGTTTCGAATGACACATCTTTTAAGTAGATGCGCTGTGCCGAGAAACTCGCTGCCGGTTTTTCGCTGCCTTCCGTGGTTGCCGTCGCTGGGCCTTGAGTCTCGTCTGACATTGATTCCTCTTTAACGTCTGTGAGCGGTCATATTACGCCGCCTATTTGGTGGTGTCGGCGGTTATGATGGGTTGGCCAAAGACTCAAGCTCGCCGCGCATATCGAGCGCGCGCAGATCACTGTAGCCGCCCACATGCTGGTCGGCAATCCAAATCTGGGGAACTGTATCGCGCTTACTTTGGGAGCGAATGTCGTTCCTAAGGGCAACATCTCCATCCAGAGTGACATCTTCAAATTCGATGCCCCGCTCCCTGAGTAACTTTCTAGCCGCGATGCAAAAAGGCCCCGCTCGCGTTCCGTATATTACCGTTCCTGACATTTCCTATCCCACTCTTTATGTGTATCCCGGGGATTACGATCCTTTAACCACGGGTAAATTTTGACCTCGCCACTCCACCATGCCGCCACTTAATCGACGCACATTGTAACCTTCCGACGAGAGCAGTTTGCCGGCGCTTCCGGCGTGTTGTCCGTACTGGTCTACCACCACCAAGACCTTGTCTTTTTCTCTGACCAATTCAACATGTCTAGAAGACAGTTTGGTGTGAGGTATGCTGATGGCGCCATGAATGTGGCCATCGGTGAAGTCTCCGCTGGGACGCACATCAACCAGCGCGGCGTGTTCCGAATTTAACAACGCAACCAGTTCATTTTGCCCGATCGATTTGCCGCCTCTATCTCGCTCATACAATATGTATACGTATACAAGTACCAATAAGATGCTGACAAGGAGCCACTGTTCGCCGATAAATAAAAAGAATTTCAAGACGTCCGCCGAATCTGAGTTAAGTCGCCTTCTCTGCGATTAGCGGAATAGTATACACAGGATTTATGCGCCGGCGATAGCGATTATTTAATCGCGGTTACCAACGACTCCAGATTTTTATACAGTTGTCGGGTAACTCGGCGACTCTGCCAAGTGCCGCCCATGGCGTGTGGTGCCGGTGAAAGTCAGAGCCGCAGGATGCTAGCAGTTGGTGTTTGACGCTGAGCGACGCGAGATCGACCGTCAACGCCGGGGTTTGTTGTCCAGAAATTACCTCCATTGCCTCCCCTCCGGCATCTTTAAAATCACCGATCAGGGCGGTTAATTTGGCCCTTGTCAGGCCATATTTACTTGGGTGAGCCAGTACCGCGGTTCCGCCCGCAGCTTTGATCCAACCGGTCACCGTTTCGATGTCCTCCCAACAGGCTTTGATGTCGGCGATCTTCCCGGCCCCAAGATATTTTTTAAACGCCTGTTGGCTCGATTTGACGGCACCGATAGCGACTAGATGTTCAGCGAAATGGGGGCGTCCAATTTGTCCCCCGAGGGCGCGAGCACGCGCGGCATCAAGGGTATTTTTAAAACCCATTCCAGCGAGTTTCTCGGCGATTTTTTCAGCGCGATCACGACGCGTTTTGGTCTGCAGGGCCGCGCCCGCAATAATCGTCGGATCCTGAAGGTCAATATTTAACCCAACAATGTGCACGCCAATTTTACGCCACTTGGAAGAAAGTTCTATACCCGGAATCAAACGCAGCGGCAGGTCGAGTTGATCTATTTGCGAATAGGCATCTAGGGTGTCATGGTCGGTGATCGAAAGCATAGAGATATTGCGCTGTTCGGCCAATTGCAGTAGTTCGGCGGGCGAAAGTGAGCCATCGGAAGCCGTGGTGTGGCAGTGCAGATCAACGTTCATAATAAATTGCCAGATCATTGTGTCGCACTATTGTAGCAGCCCTGTGTGCGATTATACTGGGCTCATGATCGAGCCTATTTCCCCGCAACAGCAACAGCAGGTGCGCGCAGCGACCGATGCTGCGATCGACCTTGCCGGACGATGCTTGTCGGCGTCATTTGACTACCTGCCGGTTGATTTCGACCTCAGTGGTCGCTGCGCCGGAATGTACCAAGTGCGTCGCGGTCGTCGGCGCATTCGTTACAATCCGTGGATATTTGCCAAGTACTATGTCGATAGCCTTAAAAATACCGTCATTCATGAAGTGGCTCACTATGTTGTCGATTGTTGTCACGGTCATCGATCGGTAAAGCCACATGGCGCGGAGTGGCGTGGTGTGATGCGCACTTTGGGCGCGGAGCCGGAGGTGCGTGGTGATTATGACCTCGAGGATATACCGCAGCGTAATTACCGCAAGTTTAACTACGCGTGCATTTGCCGCAGCCACTTGCTGACATCAATCCGGCATGGTCGCATCCAGCAGCAGGGTGCCGAGTACCGTTGTCGACGCTGCTCAACCCCTCTGCGCTTGGCCGCCGAGAGCCCGTGAATAGTTGGTTTGTGTACATGGTTGAGGCCAGTGACAGGAGCTTGTACACCGGGATTACCACGGATGTTGAACGCCGCCTTAAGCAACATCAAAGCGGTCGTGCCGGGGCTAAGTACTTTCGTGGGCGCCAAGCGTTGGCGATGGTTTACGTGGAGGGCGAGCACAGCAGAAGTTCTGCCAGTCGCCGCGAGTCGCAGATCAAGAAGCTGAGTCGCAATGAGAAGCTTGCGTTGATTGCGGATTAAACCGTCGGGTCTCAGCGCAGCGCAACTTGAGAGGCAGAATGTCGCCCGAACTAAATCTAGCAGTCTGGCGCGCAGAGGATTTTTGCGGGCGTAATTTTTTAGGTGATAATGCCGCTGCTATTGCCTTGCCCCGGCACCACAATTTGCGATGCCTGTTCGCGGCGCATCCGCTCTAGCTCCTGGGAGGCCTCTTGGATGGCAACTTGGGCTTTTGCGGCAAAGTCATCCGCCGCCTCGCCGATGGTATTGCCGGCCAGTTCAAAATTTAGCGGAATGGGGCCCATTGGACTCATGATTTGCGCAGAACCCATGTACTGAATTGCGCGGTCCGGGTCGTCAGCGCCATTCGCTGTCACCGGCACAAGCTTACGAATGGCACCAATTTTTTGATCGGTAAAGTTCTCCTCGCGAAATAGCGCGTTGGGATCCATGGCATTTTCGTTGGCGTCTGGCATAGAGATTATTAATATCCTCGAACGACTTTAGTCGCTACATTAGCAAATTGTTGTTGCCAAGAAAAGGCGATAAAGCCACGCTGGCAATTCCACTGGTTTTTAGATTGCCAATACTCTAGCTCGTCAGGCCGTTGCCCAATGGATCAATAATTATGCCCCCCCGGGGCCTTGAACATGGCCGTGCTCGAGCTCTTCTTCAGTAGCGTCGCGAACGTCCTCAATAGACACGTCAAAATTGAGCGTTTTTCCGGCCAGCGGATGGTTGCCGTCTACCGTGACGATGTCGTCGGAGACCGCGGTCACCGCGACCGCGACTGTA
>CAJIZO010000023.1 GCA_905181995.1 Flavobacteriaceae bacterium TMED48 | reverse complement strand
GGTATAAAACTCGGCATTTCAGGCGCGTCATGTCGATGCGTCAAGAGAATGCATAGCCCGTGCCCCTCATGCGCTTATACCCGCCCCTCATGCTCCTCATGACCCTCAGCCTCTCATGACAGGCATTGCCGCGGCACTCGATGTTCTTTGCCATCAATGCGAAAGCACAGATATTTCAACCCACTGCCTTACAACAGAACATCGCGGGCCATCAGCATGGCGCTCTGTCTGGGCCTCTGTTTGGGCCTCTGTTTGGCGGTCTGCATAATTGGCTTATCCTACCCAGTCACGGTCTTTGACATTCCAGTTGCGCGCCAGGTAAATAAACGGCGTGTCGATGAGCGCGATCAGCACTTTAAAAAAGTACTTTGACAGCGCCAACGCCATCGCCACCTCAAGGTCGACCACGCCCCACCACACAACCAACCCGTAAATAACCGTGTCGAGCGCCTGAGAGATCAGCGTCGACAGATTGTTGCGCAGCCACAGGTGTCGCCCCTGAGTGCGCGCTTTAATGTAGTGAAAAACATACACATCAACGCGTTGACTGATCAAATACGCCAGCAGAGAGCCCAAAACAAAGCGCGGGCTGTAATTAAACAGCGTTGCCGTAGCCGCGTGTATGCTCTGCGCAAAACTCGCCGTGCTGGGAACCGTCGACGGCAGATAAAGCAAGCTAACGCTGGTCATCAGCAGAATGATCACGCTCACACAAAACCCGATCATCACCGCCCGAGTCGCCTCGCGCTTGCCGTAGCGTTCGCTGAGTAAATCGGTCGCAAAGTAAATGCTAGAGTACAGAATCACACCCATGCTGGTTTGCATGCCAAAGATTTCGGTCAACTTGGGGCCTTGAACATTGGCCAGCAGTAAGCTGATGACGATGGTCGCGTAAAGCCCCTGCTTGCCAAACAAATAGTAAAGCAGTAACGCGCTGCCTAGATCGAGAACGATAGTAGCAAGCCATAAAACCGCCTGGTGCGATTCAAAAAACTGAACGATAAAATGAATATCCATAGTCGGGGTAAAAACCACAGTTAATTAATGGTTAACTAGTAATTGATTACTAGCTGATTAGTAGCTGGTTAGTAATTGATTAATAGCTAATTAATCGCTCATTCATGCTCTATTGATAGTTTATCAACAGTCACGTGATAGTAGCGCCTGTGGTTAAAACTGCAAACTATTGACGCAACCTATTCCCCATTTGATCATTCACATGAGTATTCATTTGTGTAACCGCTCGTGTAACCGCTTGTGCAAGGACCCGACAACCCAGCGCAGCCTCTTATTCGGCTGCACGTCAGGTAAAAAAGTGCCTTTTTAGCCTTGCGAGAAATCTAATCATAGATCCAATGAGTAATGAAGATTGGCTACACAAGCAATTAATAAAAGCGGCCGTTGAGGATGTCTATTATGCAAACACAGCAATTCGGTTTTGGTACGCAGATTCGTAAATCGCCGTTTTTTGACGCCACGATTCGCGCCGGCGCCATGGGGTTTTCGGTCTATAACCACATGTACATTCCCCGCGACTTTGGCTCACCCGAAGAAAACTATTGGAACCTAGTCAATCGGGCGATACTCTGCGACGTATCGGTGCAGCGCCAGGTTGAAGTTAGCGGGCCAGATGCGGCGCGGTTTATGCAATTGTTAACGCCGCGCAATCTAGAAAACCTGTCTGTTGGGCAGTGCAAATACATTCTTATCACCAACGCCCAGGGCGGCATTTTAAACGACCCGGTGTTGCTAAAATTGGCAGAAAACCACTTTTGGATGTCGATCGCCGACACCGACGTCTTGCTGTGGGCGCAGGGCGTTGCCGTGCATTCTGGGCTAGAGGTAACAATTTGCGAGCCCGACGTTTCGCCACTGCAATTGCAGGGGCCAAAGTCTGGCCAGATCATGGCGGCATTATTTGGCGAGAGCATACAAGATCTACGTTATTACTGGTTTCGCGAACTGCAACTGGATGGTATACCGCTGGTGGTCGCCCGTACCGGTTGGTCGAGCGAATTGGGCTACGAGCTATACCTCAAAGACGGCTCTTTGGGCGATGCCCTATGGGAAAAAATTATCGCTACGGGCAAGCCGCTGGGTTTAAAAACCGGCCATACCTCCACCATCAGGCGAATTGAAGGCGCTATGACCTCGTACCATGCCGACGCCGACATCCACACAAACCCTTACGAGCTTGGCCTCGACCGGCTGGTCGATCTCGACATGGCCGCAGACTATATTGGCAAGGCTGCGCTTAAAAAAATCCGCCAGACCGGCGTTGCCCGGCGTCAAGTGGGCATGGTTCTCGACGCTGCACCGCTTGACGGCCCAAACACCACCTTTTGGGCGGTCGGCAAAAACCACCACATCGTCGGCAAAGTGACCTCGGCGGTGTATTCGCCGCGTTTAGAGAAAAACATCGCGCTGGCCATGGTTGCAACCGAGCATGCCGCGCTTGGCAGCGAACTCACGGTCGCCATGCCATCGACCACAGTGGCCGCACGGGTTGTCGAAAAACCGTTTTTTGACCCCAAAAAGCAACTCGCCAGCGCCTAGGGCTGCGCAGTATGGGGTGCGGGCCTAATAAGTAAAAAACCAATGGGTCAGCATAATCGGCGCTGCCAGTGCGAGAAACAAGGGACAAGGGACAATAAACAAGAGACGAGAAACGAGAGCTGAGCCAGTAGCCAGTAGTCAGTAACCAGTAGCCAAAATACACAGGCTAACCCGAACCGATCAAAACACAGGGCGAATCCATGCAAACCGACATGGAATACTTAGAAGACACGCTGCGCATGGGCGTT
>CAJIZO010000022.1 GCA_905181995.1 Flavobacteriaceae bacterium TMED48 | reverse complement strand
AGACCTAAATTTACTGCCCCATAACGTTGTTAAGGCCGGGTCATTTGGATGCCGGGCATGGCGTCAAAATAGTCCATTTCAACTTTTCGATGGGCGATTTTCCACACGCCATCACGGCGCTCAAATTGGTCGATGTAGGTCGCCCCTACCATCTGCACCACATCGTCCTGGTTGGCACCCATGCAGTCGACGTTGCAGATTCCGCTGGCATGATCGGCATCGCTAAAGGTGATGCATAGATTAGTCGTCAGATGGTGAGATTCACGCCACACCGGATAGAGGATGTCATAAACCGCTTCGCGTATTCCCTCGTGACCATGAAAACTACCGAACATCGGGCCAATGTCCCAGACCGCATCAGGGTGCCAAATACCGATAAAACAATCCCAATTTCGACGGTCGAAACCGTGACAATAATTGGAGACTAAATCTCGGCAGGCGCTGCGGCTCTCGACTTCATCAATGCGCCGTGCAAGGGCTCCAAGGCTGGTGTTATTCTCTGACATCTGCGTCCCCTAATGGTCTGTAGTTTATCCAACGTCTATACTTTTTTTGCGGCGTGTGCCCGATTGGCGGCAATGTAACCGTAGGTCATAGACAATCCAAGTGGACATCCAGCACCCCAATAGGCTTCTTTTGACGGGCTGGCGATACAGTTACCGGCGCCGTAAAGGCCCTCGACCGGCACGTCCGATCCATTCATAATCTGCGCATGCTGATTAACGACCGGACCACCGTTGGTATCGAGCGTACCAGACGTCAAAATGATCGCGTACAGCGGCCCGCTGGCGTCGAGTGGATGCAGCACCAAATTGGGATAGGGGTTAGCCGGCCAATCGGTGTCTTGGCGCATCGGCGAGAACGCCCCGTGCCAAGCGGTGTCGTTGTCCGATGCGCCGCGAGAAAAATCTGGGTCTCTGCCTTCGACGGCGTTGCTATTAAACCGCTGAATCGTCTCCCCCAACGCCGCCTCGAAGCCGCCATCCAAAACCACCCCGCCGGTATCGCCACTAATCGCCGCCAATCGCTCAGTTAACTTAGCCGACAGTTCTGACACACTGGCGCCACTCACGGTATAAGCATCGCTGCCGGGTGTTACCGGTATCGGAAAATTACCGGCGAACGCCTCGGCGGTTCGCTGGTCGTACACCATAAACATCAGGTGGTTGGTAAACTCTGCTTTACCGGGATCATAGACGCCATGGATTTCGGAGCGGTCGTTGTAATTGCGCTTTTCGTTGACCACCCTGCGACCATATTTATTCACCTGCAGCATGGAGTCTCCCGGCACGTAAAATACGCCCGCCGGAACTGCTCGGGTTGCGGTCGCCTGCTCAAAGGGGAGCTGCATTCGCCAGGCGCCCGACATGTTGCCCATCTTGGCCCCCACGTCGCTGGCTATCTTCAAAAAGTCACCGGTCGATACCGGCATAGCGCAAGAACCATCGACCGCCACGCGCTGAAAATCGGCTACATATCCGGTGTTGTGAGAATAGCCACCAGAGGCAAAAATAACCCCCTTGTTAGCCTTGATCGCAACTTCTTGATCGCCGTGCTTGGCTATCAGGCCAATAACCCTACCGCTGTCGTCGGTCACCAACCGATCCGCGGCGTGCTTTAGCAGTACTGGCACGCCCATCTTTTTTAATGCTCGATCCATCTGGCCCATCATTTCAATGCCCTGACCGATGTTGCCATCGGCATCGACTACGCCTACGGCGCGCCCTTGAGCCACCTTATTTTCTTTAACATTGTCTAGATAGTCGGGCGTCGGGCGATCGAGTGCCCACATGCGCCACTCCACAGCGTCGAGGACTCCGAGTTTGATCAACCGGTCCAGAGCCACCGAGGCGTTGTCATAAAAGGCCTCGAGCAGGGCGTATTCCGACGCCCGCAGACCCAGGTTTTCCGCATCCGGATGGTAATCGCGTGGAAATGAAAAACGCGCCAGGTATCGCAGGCAATCGTCTTTATTGTCACTGATACCCTGATCTCGGAGGAATACGCTATTCGGAACCCAGATGACGCCTGCAGTTTTCGACGAGGTACCGCCAAAAAAACCGGCTTTTTCAACGATGATCACTTCGTCACCATTGTCCTTGGCAACCGCAGCGGCAGTTGCTCCGCCGATACCACTGCCGACCGTGACGATGTCTGTAACCCTGTCCCATTTAATCGCATCAGAAGAGCCACCACCACAAGCTGTCTGCGTTGCCATCACACCAAGCGCCGCCATCCCGCCTGCGCCGGTAATCATTTTTCGTCGTGTTATTCCATCAGTCTTGGTCACCATGGTCCCTCCAAATATTGTATTTTTAAGCCTGCGTCGACGGCGCGCACTACCGTCCAATCAAGTACTGACATTGCCATAAAGTTAAACTAAATTCAAGAAACTTGATAACGTATTGATCAGGCTCGATCTTCGCTGAAATCAGCGCGTATAGAACGTCGGCACGATCGAATTAATGCGTTGTCAGAAAGCTTTTTTACCGAAAAAAAATGATAAAAAGCGGGCGTTGCCCCAGTGCTTGAGAGCACCTTAGGGGACGAAACGCCCGCTTTAATAGCCAACTAATCGATAGCTTTAATCGTAACTCGCCATCACTTCAAAACCGACGACTCGAGGCTCGCGAGTTCCCGCGTAGGACCACAGTGGCTGCACATCGTAGCCATGGGTATAACCGTCCTCGTCGGTCAAGTTGCGACCAAACAGGCTGAACGTCAGCGTATCGACGCGATAGTTAACCGACATATCAACGATGGTCTGCGCTCCATTTGCAAGCTCAGCGGTGTTTTCGTTGTCGATAAAGTGTTTACCCAAATAGCGCACTGAACCCCTCACCCAAGCTTCGCCGCCGCCAAGATCCCAGCTGTACGTTGCATCGACGTTCATCGTCACGTCAGGTGCTCGGCGAAAGTCCCTGTCACTTAAATCGACCGCGTTGCCGTCGGCACCGGTGTATTTAAACGAATCGTACTCAGCGTCGAGCAAGCCTACGTTGGCACGGACATACAATGCATCCGACACCTGCGCCTGTAATTCAACTTCGAGACCCGTAATAGTTGCCTCTGCCGCATTCACAACCACAGTTTTTTGCCCTGTCGCGCCACCGGAATTGGGTAATTTGAGCTCTTCTTGTTTCTCGTCAAACTTCATTAAAAACGCACTCGCGTTCAAACGTACCCGATTATCCAACCACTCAGATTTAATGCCGAATTCAACATTGTCCACGGTCTCTGGATCATAGGGCTGCGTGGCCTCTTCTAAACCACCGCCGACGCGACCATTAAAGCCACCGCTGCGGAACCCGCGAGATAAAGTACCAAAAACCATCATATCCTCGGTGTGCTGGTAACGCAGACCCAACTTGGGGGTAAATTTGTCCCATTCTGCCTCGGGAAAATTCGGGCTGGTGTCAGCTTGACCACCGATTTGACGAGAGATTTTTTCGTCCTCGGTATAACGACCACCGACGGTCACCGTCAGGCGATCGCTCAAATCGTAATCGGCCTCAAAAAATATTGCCGACGAATCGGTTTCCTGATGCGTGTATTGATAAATATCCAAGGCCAGCGTCGGTGGGTTAAAGCCAATCCAACTGCGCAACCAGATCTCGTACTCAGACGTCCAGGTGAAAATGCCAGCGACCAAATCGAAGCCATCACCACTATCGTACGATATACGCAGTTCGTGACTTTCTTGCTCGTAAACTGCGGGGCGGCTAGTGCCATAAAGCATTGCATCGACACCGTCCCAGGTAGAGATAATACTTTCATCGGATTCCCATTGACCGTAGATGTAATCCAGCGTCATGTTTTCATTGATGTCGTACGAGGCTTTGAGGCTGGTAGTCTGGGATTCAAAACTCGCTGAACAAGGCACTTTTGAAATTGTATCGATCGGCGTGATCGCAATACCCGGCAGCGCTAACTCGTTGGCCGCGTTGAACGCAGCCGTCGCAATACCGTATTTGTTTTCCGGCCCAAACGAAGTTGGCTGATAACAAACGCCGGCAACCTTTCTACGATCGCCCGTAATCGGTACATTTTGATTCGGCGCGCAGTCGAAAAACGCACCCGGCCCGCACAAGATATGGCGGCCTCCCGGTTGCGCAGTATTCAGCAAAGGAGGGGTATCTTGGGTTACGTCATCCTCGTAATAACTCAGTTGCACTTCCAACGCGTCCGACGGCGTAAACAGCAAACTACCGCCAATTGACTGATAATCGTTTTTGCCGTCATCTCTGCCCAGAGAGACATTGTGATAATACCCCTCACCCTGATCGCGCATTGCCGCTGTCAATTTCAATGCGACCGTGTCAGAGATACCAAAGTTGACCACCGTATCGAAATAGTTGGTATCAAAATCTTCCAACCCGGCGCGGATTTTGAGCCCGGTCTCGCCGGTCGGACGGCTGCGCGAAACAATAATCGCACCACCGATGGTGTTGCGACCGAACATCGTGCCCTGAGGCCCACGAGCGACCGACACGCTCTCTAAGTCGATACTGCGCAAGATGGAACCGGAGTTCGCGCCGATGAAAATATCGTCGACCACCACGGCCACCGCTGGATCGAAGTTTTTCTCGACGTCAGCAACGCCGATTCCGCGCAAAAAGATCGCCGCGTTGCCCCCCGGCCCCTGCGAAGTGTCATCAATAATGAGATTGGGAGCGACGTTGGCGAGTCCTTTCATGTCGCGAGCGAACTGTTGTTCAATCTCGGTTTGACTAAGTGCGCTTACCGCTAGCCCAACATCCTGCAAATTTTCTTCGCGCTTGCGCGCCGTGACCACGATTTCTTCTAAACCCGCCACAGGCTCTTGCGCAGTCGCTGTCAAAATACTCAAGCCCCCAAATATCAAGGTCGTTTGTAACAATACAGAAATCAGTCTAACCATGGTGTTCCCCCTAGGCACGTCAAGCGCCCTTTTGAATTATGTTAAAAAACCAATAACAGCCCTAGTTTAATGAATTCTTGCACTAAGAAAAGTGATATTTTGAATTATTTTTAAAAAAGCAATCGCCGTGACGTGCTAATACCTTTGGGTGATGCTCGATGCTGGCTACGTCATGCACGAAAAGCACTATTTTTATGGCAGGCGAAGTGCAGTGATTGATAAGAACCCAGATAATAGTGACCGGTTCTCACTTCGTGAAAATATTCCTATAGAAATTCGAAAGATGCCAAGCAGTCCCTCGCCAAACATCTTTATGCTGTGCATACTTTTTTTTAAAACCTTTATGATTTCATCAAGACCTTTTATTTCACCCATTTAAATAGCCAATAGCCGACAGCCGACAGCCATGAATAACACTAGCGGATACAGCGAGTTAATGGACAAA
>CAJIZO010000021.1 GCA_905181995.1 Flavobacteriaceae bacterium TMED48 | reverse complement strand
CGTGGCGATCAACAGGCTTTAATCGAGACTTTTACCCGCGCAAGGGATGCCCGACACTACTTCGAAAAATTGCTGGAAAACAGATCTATGAACCTATCTCCCGCGCGCACTGAAACGCGTTATCGTTTATCGCCAGGCGGCCATGGTCAGGCTTCGCTGCGAGTACCGGGGGATAAGTCTATGTCTCATCGCTCGGTAATGCTCGGTGCCCTCGCCGAGGGAATGACCGAGGTGACCGGATTTTTAGAGGGCGAGGATAGCTTGGCAACCCTGCAGGCATTTCGCGATATGGGGGTGTTAATTGAAGGCCCCGATCGAGGTCGTTTGGCGATTCACGGGGTCGGTTTACACGGGCTAAAAGCTCCGGCTCGACCACTGTACTTGGGTAATTCGGGAACCTCTATGCGACTTTTATGCGGTCTTTTAGCGGGCCAAAATTTCGCTGCTGAGTTGATAGGCGACGAGTCGCTATCAAAGCGGCCCATGGCTCGGGTGGCGGACCCACTGCGGCAGATGGGCGCGGTCATCGAAACTGCGGAGGGCGGCAGGCCACCGTTAAAAATTCAAGGCGGTAAAGCCCTGCATGGGATCGATTACGACATGCCGATGGCCAGCGCTCAGGTCAAGTCCTGCCTTCTGCTGGCGGGTCTTTATGCCGATGGCACCACGACCGTGCGCGAGCCGGCGCCTACACGCGATCACACCGAGCGCATGTTGCACGGGTTTGGTTATGCCGTTGACAGCGCGTCTGGGTGCGCGTCACTGAGCGGCGGCGGGATACTCAAAGCTCGGCGTATCGACGTTCCTGCGGATATCTCATCAGCCGCCTTTTTTATGGTGGCCGCGGCGATTACCCCCGGCTCGGATATTTTGTTAAAGCACGTTGGCGTCAATCCTACGCGCACTGGCATTATTGCTATTTTGCGCCTGATGGGCGCCGACATTGAAGTTCACGATCAGGGTGAGATTGGCGGTGAGCCGATTGCCGATATTCGCATTCGTTATCGACCTCTGGTGGGGATTGATATTCCGCGGGATCAAGTACCCTTAGCAATCGACGAATTCCCGGTTATTTTCGTCGCTGCGGCCTGCGCGGTGGGTCGCACGCGCTTAACTGGTGCGGCCGAACTGCGGGTCAAAGAGAGCGATCGTATTCAGGTGATGGCCGATGGTCTTCAAGCGCTCGGTATCGCAGCGCAGCCGACCACCGACGGTATGCAGATCGAAGGCGGACAACTTGGTGGTGGCGAGGTCGACAGTCATGGCGATCATCGTATCGCGATGGCGTTTAGTATTGCCGCGCTGCGCGCCGATGGCGAGATCCTGATTGGCAACTGCAACAATGTGGCTACCTCATTTCCTGAATTCGTCGATTTGGCGCAGGCGATTGGCCTTGCCATTAGCGTCGAGGACATGGCGTAGTGATATCGGTACCGATTGTGACGGTGGATGGCCCAAGTGGTGCGGGTAAAGGCACTTTGAGTGCCGCGTTGGCCAGTAAACTAGGTTATCGCTACCTCGATAGCGGCGCGCTCTATCGGTTGTTAGCGTTGGCGTCAGAGCGCCACAAGGTGGCTCTCGACAACCAGCATGCGCTGGTCGTGCTGGCGGCACACTTGGATATTTGTTTCGAATACAACGCCGCCGAGGGTCGGACTCAAATCCTGTTGGAGGGCGAGGATGTCAGTCGCCAATTGCGCACCGAGTCGGTCGCTATCATGGCCTCTGAGTTGGCCGTGCACGTCGGGGTGCGAGCCGCCCTAGTGGAGCGACAGCGACTGTTCGCCCTAGCGCCCGGTTTGGTCGCCGATGGTCGCGATATGGGCACGGTGGTATTCCCCGAGGCAAGATTGAAAATCTATCTGACAGCGAGTGCCGAGGAACGCGCCGCGCGCAGATATAAACAGTTGCTAGAAAAGGGCGATAATGTTAGTCTGCGCGCCGTTCGACTGCAGGTTGACGAGCGTGATCAGCGCGACACAGAACGACAAGTAGCACCTCTGCGTCCGGCTGATGACGCTATACAGATAGACACTTCAGAGATGTCGGCGGACGCTGTTCTCCTTCAGCTCTTAGAGATAACGGTAGTCAAGGGACTACTGACTTAATTGGGCGGCAACGCTGCGCCAGCGAATGGTGTTGTTAAGCCCTTATTCAATAACCCCGCATGACTGGCGTTGCGGCTGAGGCCTGTTACCGGCATAGATCGCCGAGAGCAGTATCCTCACACTATCTAGGTATATTCCCATGAGCGAGAGCTTCCAAGCACTGTTTGAAGAAAGCCTTAAAACCGTAGAGATGAACCCCGGTGCGATTATTACCGGCGTGGTCATTGATATTGATAAAGATTGGGTCACGGTTCACGCCGGATTGAAATCTGAGGGCGTTATTGCCGCCGAGCAATTCTACGATGAAAAAGGCGATATCGAAGTTTCCATTGGCGATGAGGTTCAGGTCGCCCTCGAGGCGGTTGAAGACGGCTTCGGCGCTACCAAATTATCGCGCGAGAAGGCGCGTCGAGCAGAGTCTTGGATTGATCTAGAAGCAGCGCACAAAGCCGACGAAGTGGTTATGGGCATGATCAGTGGTAAGGTCAAGGGCGGCTTTACCGTCGATGTACGAGGTCTGCGCGCATTTTTACCTGGTTCTTTGGTCGATGTACGGCCACTGCGTGAAATTACCCACCTCGAAGGCAAGGACCTTGAGTTTAAGGTGATCAAGCTAGATCCCAAGCGTAACAACGTGGTGGTTAGCCGCCGTGCTGTGATGGAGAGCGCCAATTCCGCGGAGCGCGATGCTCTGCTGGCAAACCTCGAAGAGGGTGCATCGCTGAAGGGTGTGATCAAGAATTTGACCGATTACGGCGCCTTTGTCGACCTCGGTGGTATCGATGGTCTGCTGCACATTACAGATATGTCCTGGAAACGCATCAAGCATCCGTCTGAAATGATCAATGTCGGCGACGAAATTGACGTTAAGGTACTTAAATTTGATCGCGAGCGGAACCGTGTATCGCTGGGGATGAAGCAGATGGGCGAAGATCCATGGGGCGACATCAAAGGGCGTTACCCAGAGGGTGCTCGCGCCAAAGCGAAAATTACTAACCTTACAGACTACGGCTGTTTTGCTGAACTCGAAGATGGTGTTGAGGGTCTTGTTCACGTGTCTGAAATGGACTGGACGAACAAGAATGTACACCCATCTAAAATTGTTCAGTTGGGCGATGAAGTCGAGGTGATGGTACTGGATATCGATGAGGAACGGCGACGTATCTCGCTGGGTATCAAACAGTGTTTCGCCAACCCATGGGACGAATTTGCCACCAGCATGGAGAAGGGCGAGAAAATCTCCGGTAAGATCAAGTCGATTACTGATTTTGGTATCTTTATCGGACTTGACGGCGGTATCGATGGCCTTGTTCATCTCTCTGATATCTCTTGGAATGAAACCGGCGAAGAAGCGGTACGCAACTTCAAGAAGGGCGAGGAAGTTGTGACCGTGGTGCTTAGCATTGACGCTGAGCGCGAGCGTATTTCACTGGGTATCAAGCAGTTGTTGGAAGATCCGTTCAACGATTTTGTAAATGAAAATGATAAGGGTACCATCGTCGTCGGAACCGTTAAGGAAGTCGATGCCAAAGGTGCTGTGATCGAGTTGGCCGATAACGTCGAGGGCTATTTGAAAGGCTCTGAGATGTCGCGAGAGCGCATCGAAGACGCGCGTTTAGTGGTCGCTGTGGGTGCCGAAGTTGAGGCCAAGATCGTGCTGGTGGATCGCAAGAATCGCAGTATCAGCTTATCGGTCAAAGCCAAGGATGTCTCCGAAGAGAAGGCCGCGGTTAAGGCGCACCGTCAGCAGGAGACTGAAACTACCGCAGCTCCAACGACTATTGGCGACCTAATCAAGGCGCAGATGGATAAGTAGTCCGCTGTCGAACTATCTAGAAGGGCGGCAATGCTGCTCTTTTAGATAGTATTGACACAAAATTGCAACTTTTGCTTGTATAAAATCGTTACTCTTATAGAATCAGACTCTTAGGGTTGCTGTGATAGTTGGTTTCAGGCTCTTTAAGCGCGTTTATTAATTTAACAGAAGAATAAAATCCGCGATTGGTATGACAAAATCTGAACTCATAGAAAAAATATCCGTTAGTCAGGACCACTTGTCGGCCCGCGATGTGGAATTGGCCGTGCGCATGATTCTCGAACGCATGACTTCAACGCTGGCGAACAATCGCCGTATTGAGATTCGCGGATTTGGCAGCTTTTCGCTGCATTACCGCGCTCCGCGCCTAGGCCGTAATCCAAAGACCGGCACTGCGGTTGAACTGAGCGGCAAGCACGTGCCCTACTTCAAGCCTGGCAAAGAACTCCGCGACCGCGTTAACAATCTTTAAAGCACTTTTTAACAGTGATCTTTAAAGCACTTTTTAGAGCAATCTTTAAAGCACTTTCTAAAGCAATCTTTCAAACGTTCATTCAAACAGTGTCTTCAGCGCTGCCAACGATGCACTGCGCTGCTGGGCGAGTGTTTCTGGGTCGGGCGCAGTTCCCTCGCCGAGCCTGACCAAATCAGCGTCCGGCAGTTCGTCGATAAAGCGGCTGGCAACGGTCGCCGAAGTGCTCCCATATTGGGTTCGCCGAAGTGCTCGGGTCATGGTTAAGGTGCGCTGGGCGCGGGTGATTCCAACGTAGGTCAGACGCCGCTCCTCTTCGATCTGACCGGCCTCAGTGCTGTTGCGGTGAGGTAGGATCTCCTCTTCCATACCGACCATAAAAACGTGCAAAAACTCGAGGCCCTTGGCGGCGTGTAAGGTCATTAATTGGACTTTGTCTTGACTCGATTCTTGGTCTTCACGATCGAGCAGGTCGCGCAACACCAACTTGGCGATGGCGCTTTCGACGGCACGGTCGCCTGGTGGCGTTTCAGCGTCGTCTTTGTCTAGTACTTGTTGCAATTGCTGAAGTAAAAAATCGATGTTTTGCCAGCGCCGAATGGCGATTTTCTCGCTACTTGCGTTTTGATGTAACCAGCCTAAATAGTCGGCATCGCTGAGCATTTCGCGAATCACGCCGAGCGGTTCATCGTTGTACAGGCGTTGCGAAATCTGTTCTATCCAAATTTTAAAACGGCGCAGTCTGGTGAGTCCCGCTTCGCTGACGGTCTGCGCAAGCGCCATTTCATCAATACATTGGAACAGCGGTAGTTGACGCTTATTGGCATAGGTGCCGAGTTGCTCGAGCGTTGTGGGTCCTATCTGTCGCCGCGGTGTGTTGACGATGCGCAGTAGCGCATTATCATCATCCGGATTAATGATTAGGCGTAAATAAGCCATCACATCCTTGATTTCAGTCTTCGCATAAAACGATTGTCCGCCGGTGATTTCATAGGGGATATCTTGCTTTTGAAGATGAATTTCTAACAGTCGCGCCTGGTAGTTACTCCGATAAAGGACCGCAAAGTCGCTATATTTACAGCGCCGCTTGAGTCGCATATCAATGATTTCATTGACCACGCGCTCGCATTCCATACTTTCGTTTTCGGCGCAGATCAGCCGTAGCGGATCGCCGGGACCCAATTCGCTCCATAGGGCTTTTTTGATGGCGTGAGGGTTGTTGTCAATCAACGTGTTTGCGGCGCGCAATATGCGCCCCGTGGAGCGGTAGTTTTGTTCCAGTTTGATGACTTTCAAATCGCTGAAGTCATGCTGTAATTGAACTAAGTTTTCGGGTCGTGCACCCCGCCAGGCATAGATCGATTGATCGTCGTCGCCGACTACGGTCAGTGCCTGTCTGTGTCGCACCAGGCAGCGCACCAGCTCGTATTGGGCGTGGTTGGTGTCTTGGTATTCGTCGACCAACAGATATCGGATACGTTGTTGCCAGCGCCTTAGTATTTCCTCATTTTGATTAAATAATTCCACCGGTATCATTAATAGATCATCGAAATCTACCGCGTTGTAAGCGCGCAGCGCTTGGTGATAGCGCTGGTAGAGCTTGGCAAGGCTCTTTTCACCATTGCTTGCCGCTTGAGCGAGCGCGGCATCGGGCGCTAGCAGTGAGCTCTTCCAGTGGGAAATAGTCATTTGCGCGGTGTCGATTAACTTGTCGTCCAACTCGGAGTGACGTTGCATCAACTCTTTGATCAGGTTGCGACAATCTTCTTGGTCGAGGATCGAGAACCCAGGTTTAAAACCGAGGGCATGACTCTCGGTGCGAATAATGGTTAATCCTAAATTGTGGAAGGTCGATACGGTCAGTCCCTTGATGCGTTGCGCCGGCATCAGCGCAGAGATTCTGGCCTTCATTTCCCGCGCCGCTTTATTGGTGAAAGTGACCGCGGCAATATGCCGTGCTGAGAGTTCGCAACGGTCGATCAGGTAGGCGATTTTTTGCGTTATCACGCTGGTTTTTCCGCTACCAGCTCCAGCTAAAACCAGCAGGGGGCCGTCGACATAACGCAGCGCTTCGCGTTGTTGCGGGTTAAGCGATTGAGCCATTAAGCGTCGTCTAACCCGGCAACTTCAGATCGCCGCTGTTGCAATTGTCGATTCGCACCACGCAGGTCGGCGAGCTTTTTACGTTCCTTTTCGACCACCTCTGGCGGCGCTTTTTCGACAAACGCCGGCTTGTCGAGTTTGGCATCGAGCTTATCGCACTCGAGGTTGAGCTTGGCAATTTCTCGATCGAGTCGGTCGAGTTCATCGCCAATGTTAATGTGCCCGGCCAGTGGCACTAAAATTTCTAAATCACCGGCCAGAGCGGTCATGCTCAATGGCATCTTTTGTCCTTCGCCGAGCCACTCGATGGATTCCAGTTGACCGAGCTTACACAGTAATTGATGGCTGTTGAGCAACCGCGAACGGTCATCTTGGGTGCCTTTGGCTAGTATTACCGGCAGCTGCGTTGCCGGAGATATGTTCATTTCTGCGCGCAGGCTACGTATGCCTACGATCACTGTTTTGAGCCATTCTATGTCTCGTTCGGCAGGCTCATCGACTCGGCTTGGATCGCAGGCGGGGTAGGGTTGTAACATGATGGTATCGCCATTGACTGCGGCCATAGGCGCAATATTTTGCCATATTTCCTCGCTGATAAACGGCAGTAACGGATGGGCCAATCGCAAGGTGGTCTCGAGCACCCGCACCAACGTTCGGCGAGTGCCGGTTTTACGTGCCTCGCTGGCTTGATCATCCCACAGGACCGGTTTGGACAGCTCTAAATACCAATCGCAGTATTCATTCCATATGAATTCGTAAAGTGCTTGTGCGGCGAGGTCAAAGCGATAGCTCTCCAGGGCTTTTTCTACTTCGCTCACTGCGGTTTGTAGGCGTGACTCAATCCATCGGTCGGCGAGGCTGAGTTGATAGTCGCCGCCCAGTTGAGCGCAATTTTCACCCTCGGTGTTGAGCAACACGTAGCGCGCAGCATTCCATAGTTTGTTGCAAAAATTACGGTATCCCTCGAGACGTTTCATATCCCAATTGATATCGCGACCGGTCGACGCCAAAGCACAGAGGGTAAATCTCAAAGCGTCCGCGCCATGTGCCTCGATGCCATCGGGGAACTGTTTGGCGGTTCGTTTAGCGATTTTATCGGCCCATTGAGGTTGCATCATGTTGGCGGTGCGCTTGGCCTGCAGAGCTTCGAGGGCAATTCCATCTATCATGTCCAACGGGTCGATGACATTGCCCTTCGATTTGGACATTTTTTTGCCCTGTTCGTCGCGAATCAAACCATGCACATAGACCGTTTTGAAGGGCACCTGAGGCGCGCCATTATGGTCCTTTAGAAGATGCATGGACATCATCACCATGCGCGCCACCCAAAAGAAAATAATATCGAAGCCGGTGACCAATACGCTGGTCGGATGGAATTTTTCGAGGCGCTGGTTGGATTCTGGCCAGCCTAAGGTGGCGAAACTCCATAGCGCGGACGAAAACCAGGTATCTAAAACATCGGGATCTTGCTGGAGTGCCCGTTGATCCAACTGATATTTTTCCCTCACCTGCTCCTCACTGGTGCCGACGAAGACGTTGCCTTGCTCGTCATACCATGCAGGAATGCAGTGTCCCCACCAGAGCTGGCGTGAGATGCACCAGTCCTGAATGTTGCGCATCCAGGCGAAATACATGTTTTCATACTGCTCGGGAACAAATTTAATCCGTCCGTCTTCAACTGCGCTGATGGCGGGGCCGGCAAGTTTTTTGGCATCTACATACCACTGATTCGTCAGCATCGGTTCGATCACAACGCCGCCGCGATCGCCGTATGGCACGGTCATGTTATTGTCTTCGACAGACTCGAGTAAGCCCGCGGCGGTGAGATCGGCGACGATTTCTCGGCGCGCCGCAAAACGCTCTAGCCCACGGTATTTCTCCGGTATAGAGGCCTCAAAATCGGGGTTTTCGCGGCCGTCGCTGTGCAAGCACTCAGCGATTTGGCGAATGTCGGCGTTTTCAGTCAATATATTAACCATCGGTAGCGCATGGCGTTGGCCGACTTCGTAATCGTTAAAGTCGTGTGCTGGAGTAATTTTGACGCAACCGCTGCCTTTGTCCAATTGCGCATGGTCGTCGCCGACGATGGTGATGGATCGATTGACCAGAGGCAAGGTTACGCAACTGCCAATTAAGTCGCTATAGCGCGGATCGTTGGGATTGACGGCAACGCCCGTGTCGCCCAGCAGGGTTTCCGGTCGAGTGGTAGCAACGACGATATAATTGTCGCCGGCGGCGGTGGTTACGCCCTCGTTTAGGGGGTAGCGGATGTGCCACATTTTACCGACGACTTCGCGATTTTCGACTTCTAAATCCGAAATTGCGGTGTGTAGTTTGGGATCCCAGTTGACCAGGCGCTTGCCGCGATAGATTAATTTTTCATCGTACAGACGGATAAAAACTTGCTGCACGCTGCGATAAAACCCGGCGTCCATGGTGAAGCGTTCGGTTTGCCAGTCAACCGAATTACCGAGGCGGCGCATCTGTCGCGTAATGGTGTCACCGGATTCCTCCTTCCAGCGCCAAACTTTTTCGATGAACTTTTCTCGCCCAAGCGATGCCCGTCCCGGCTCATTTTTGCTGGCTAACTGGCGCTCCACCACCATTTGCGTTGCGATACCGGCGTGATCGGTTCCCACTTGCCACAGGGTGTCGCTGCCCTTCATTCTTTGATGTCGGGTGAGGGCATCCATAATGGCGTACTGCAGGGCATGCCCCATGTGCAAACTGCCGGTGACGTTGGGTGGTGGAATGACGATGGAAAATGGCTCTCCCTCGCCTGTGGGTGCAAAGTAACCGCGTTTTTCCCACTCGTCGTACCAGCGTTTTTCGATCGTTTGCGGATTAAATGTTTTGTCCATGGTATGTGGTATTTCCAGTCTGCGCTCGGCGATGAAATCGCCGATGAATAAAATTTTGTCTATCGACAACTCGACGGTTCGCAACGTCTAACGATGCCTATCTAGCCGCGAAATTATAGATCCTGATGGTTCCCATAGCTATCATATGGACGGTTATTTATTACCCGCTAAAAGCCCACAGCTATTCCCTTGTAAAAGCCCTCAACTGTTACCCGGTGAAAGTCTTTAACTATTAGCTTGTGAAACTCCTCAACTATGAACCTGTGCAAGCCCTCGACCGTTAGCGCTAATTTTTAAGCGTGGAAAAAGATCAAATGCCGGAGTTGACGAACTTGTCGCTCAGATCAAAAAACTCGAGGGCATAACCGCGGTCTTTGTAAAAACTAAAACTGTCGCGCTTTGCCTGCTGGTAAGTTGGCTCGGCATGGATTATCTCGATAACTCGCTCGAAGCGGCTAAACCAAGATGGCCTCGAAGCATCCAAATTGATCAACAGCTGGTAGTGCTCGCCCGGTGTAGCGTCGGTGCTAATTGCCACTGGTTGTGATTGTGAGCCCAACCCATGGGGTATAAAAGAGGTTTTTGAAAAACTCCAAAGTTTGTCATTCAAGCTTTCAGCGGCGTCTTGATTAGGCATTTGGCAGAGCACTTGCTGATTTGACAGGCGCGCTTTTTCCACCAGTTTACAGGTCAGCGCCAGCGCCAAATTTTGGTCGCCGGCGAGTTTATAAAACGACACTCGGGTCATGATGGCGCCGGGTTGTTAGGTTGAAGGATTTGCGCGTTGCTGTAAATAATCCATCAGCAGCGGCACCGGGCGACCCGTCGCGCCTTTTTGCGCGCCGGACAACCAGGCCGTGCCGGCAATATCGATATGCGCCCAGGGAAGTTTTTTGGCGTAGCGAGCTAAAAAACATGCGGCGGTGATGGTTCCCGCTTCGCGGCCGCCGATGTTCGCCATGTCGGCGAAGTTACTCTTTAGTTGGGCGTCGTACTCTTCCCAAAGTGGCAGCTGCCAAGCGCGATCGCCACTGCGTGTGCCACTGGCCAACAATTCATCGGCTAGATCATCGTCGTTGGCGAGAAGCCCCGAGGCCTGCTTGCCCAGTGCCATCACACAAGCGCCGGTTAAAGTGGCTATGTCAATGACCGCACGGGGCTTAAAACGTTCCGAGTAAGTAATGGCATCGCATAGAATGAGCCGGCCCTCGGCATCGGTATTCAGTACCTCTATGGTCTGCCCAGACATGCTGGTCACCACATCGCCGGGACGTGTGGCCGTACCACTTGGCATATTTTCGACCGCGGGTACTAAGCCGATAACATTGATTGCAAGTCCGCTGGCACACAATGCTTGCATGACGCCAAACACCGATGCCCCACCGCACATATCAAATTTCATTTCGTCCATGCCGCCGCCCGGTTTTAGGCTGATGCCCCCAGAGTCAAAGGTGACGGCCTTGCCAATGAGTACCGTTGGCGCCTCTGATTTTGCACCTCCGCGATAGTTCATGATAATAAATTTGGCGGGCTCCACTGTCCCTGCGGTTACCGATAGTAGTGAACCCATAGCGAGCTTGTGCATATCCGCATTGTCGAGGATTTGGCAGTCGAGGGACGCGTTGTCGCGCGCCATATCACTCGCTCGATCGGCCAAATAACTCGGCGTACAAAAATTCGCCGGAAGATTACCCAGTTCCCGCGCGCAGTTCATTCCGTTGCCAACAGCCGCGCCAAAGTCGAGGCCAGTACTGGCCAATTGCTGCTCGGCACGACTCCCGGTCCAGTAGATGAGGGTTTTCAGACGACTCGCTACCACTTTGTCATTTTTTGTATATTTGTAACTCGCATGCAGCACATTTCGCGCGACTATGGCGGCCTGCCAGTGGCCATCATCGGCTGCCCTTGCGGCTACCCAAAGTACTTTTTTGGCGCCGCTGGCGATCGCCTTTGACGCTGCATCAGCGATGACTTTAATCTGTTTTTGTCGGGATGTGGCACCAGTGATACCGATCAGGATGACCTGAGAGAATGGCAATGTCGGGGTATGCAAGGTTTTTGCCGAGCCAGTTTTACCATCAAAATTGCTGGCTTTTGCAAGCGCTTTCAGATCGCCATGCAGCTCTGTATCGTCAGACGCCAGTACGCCGTTAATTTGAGCGTCGGCTAACACAATGAGACAATCCGCTTTTATTTTTAACAGATTGGCCGAAGATGCAGTAAACTCCATGGGGTATATCCTGTTTGAGATGCTGGAAATGAAAGCCCATAACGATACCAGCTTGTGTAACTGCACCCAAGGTTTATTCAATATAATACTGTGATTATTTTTCGTTATCTCTGTCGTGAAGTGCTCTCCACAACGTTCGCCGTGTGCGTTATTTTGCTGCTGATCTTAGTCAGTGGCCGCCTAGTCAAATATCTGGCACAGGTCGCCGCTAGCGCCATGGATCCGAGTGTTATGATCGCCATGCTGGGCTACCGTATTCCCGGCTTTCTCGAGTTAACACTGCCACTCGGTTTTTTTCTTGCGTTGCTGTTGTGCCTCGGTCGTATGCACGTTGAAAACGAAATCAGCGTGCTCTATGCCTGCGGTTTTTCTGAAAAGAAACTGCTGCTCTATATCCTTTTGATCGCCTCTATGATGGCGGTGGCGGTCGGTTACTTGAGTTTGGTGGTGGCGCCTACTGGCATGGCTAAGGCGGGCATTATTGCCGAGGCGCAGAGAGCGCGAGGAGAGATTGACGATTTGGTGGCCAAGAAATTTTATCCGCTGCGAGGAGGCAAGGGGGTTATCTATGCCGAGCAGGTGTCCGCCGATCGAGGTTTAGAAGACGTCTTTGTGGTGGTCACGGAACCGGGGACGGGGAGTTCTATGGCCCGTGTTGTGATGATTGTTGCGCAAGACGGTAAGCAGCAACGTACCGAGATAGCCGGTGAGCAGTATCTGGTATTAAACCAAGGTTACAGAGCGGACGGCGTGCCCGGCGAATTCCGTTACCAGGTAACGGATTTTCAGGAATATGGCATTCGCCTTGCGGATAATCGACGTTACCGAGAGGCCACAGAAGTCGAGGCGATGCCGACGCGTGACTTGTTGAATTCGGCTGATCCGAAACTTCAGGTGGCATTGCAATGGCGGCTGTCGATACCTTTGATGATGTTTGTAGTGACCTTGATGGCATGGCCGCTCAGCCGCACCCGCCCTCGTCAGGGTCGTTATTCGAAGTTGTTACCCGCAGTGCTGTTGTATTTAAGTTATTTGGTCGGTCTGAACGCACTGCGAGGCTCGATAGAGTCGGGCGTGGTGCCTGCATCGGTCACCCTGCTGCCGTTGCACCTAGTGTTCATTGGTATCGGGGTCGCGCTGATGTTTGCCAAGCCGTTGGCGCGCCGGATTAGGCGTCGCTCGCCGTTACCCGAGGGGAATGGCTGAATGCGGATTCTATCCAGACATATTGGCCGTTCGGTATTTGCTGCGATCTCCATTACTCTGCTGGTGATCGTCGGGCTGGATGCGGTGACAGCGATCATCGATGAGGCAGATTCGATACGTCGTAATTACCGCTTCATCGATCTGTTGATTTATGTTGCGACCACACTGCCGTCGCGAATCTATGAGTACATACCCCTTTCGTGCTTGGTGGGCTGTCTATTTGGGCTTGGCCAGTTGGCCAACGATAGCGAGTTGATCGTAATTCGCGCAGCCGGTGTTTCAACGCTGAGAATCGTTGCCTACGTCTTGCGGCCGGCGCTAGTATTTATCTTTGTTGGGTTGCTTTTGGGCGAGTATTTTGCGCCGTATCTCGACCAGTTAGCCAAGGGACAGCGAGAGTATTTACGCAAGGGCGAGTCTGCGCCAGACTCGAGTTCGGGGCTGTGGATCAAAGAGGGCGACGAGGTCATGCATTTCAATGCGGTGTTTCCCGGCGGCGTCCTGTTCGGCGTAACACGCTATCAATTTTCTGAAAGTCGGCAGTTAAGCGAGGCGAGTTTTTCCTCGAGGGCAACGTACAACAGCGTCGCCGGTCACTGGATGGAGGAGAACGTATCGATTACACGTTTTTACCCAGAGCGCACCGAGAGCGATAAATTGATCACCCGTCAATGGAATTCAGAGCTTAGCCCGCAGTTGCTGCTGGTCAATGTGTTACCTCCCAGCGGGTTGTCGATATCGACGCTTTACTACTACATTGATTTTTTACAGCAACAGGGAACCGACGCCGCTGTATATAAGTTAGCTTTTTGGAGAAAAATACTACAACCGTTGACTATTGTGGGTTTAGTGATTATCGGGATTGCCTTTGTATTTGGACCTTTGCGCGGTTCGACCATGGGTCTGAAGATATTTATTGGAGTGATCGTTGGAATTGTCTTTAATATTATCCAAGATATGCTCGGCCCGTCGAGCATTGTGATGGGGTTTTCGCCTCTGGCTGCCGTTCTGACGCCGATTGCAGTGTGTTTATTGATCGGCGGGTATTTGTTGCGTCGAGGCCGTTGACCGCCGAGTTCAAGTTATTATTATATTAACCGTTAAGCTAGCCCGCGTACCCGACCGATTGCCGCATCCCACCCAGCGACTTTAACCTTGCGCCGCTCGGGAGTCATGGCCGGTGTGAATCGCTGTTGGCACTGCCAGGCGCCGGCGAAGTCCGCGCTTGTTGGCCACAGCCCGGCGTGTGACGCCGCTAGCCATGCTGCACCCAGAGCAGACGTCTCGGTGATCACCGGACGGTCGATAGGCGCCTGTAAGACATCGGCGAGAAATTGCATAGTCCAGTCGTTGACCGCCATGCCGCCGTCGACGCGCAGTACAGTCTCCGAGGTGGTTTGCCAGTCGGCATGCATGGCCTTGAGTAGATCGAGCGTTTGGTAGCAAACTGATTCGAGTGCTGCGCGAACGATCTCGCTACGGCCGGTGGCAAGCGATAACCCAAAAATCGCTGCGCGCGCCTCAGGGTCCCACCAAGGCGCGCCTAGGCCGGTAAATGCAGGGACTAAATACACCGCCTGGTCGGGGTCAGAGGCCAGCGCCTCGGCGGTGGATTGTTCGGCCGATTGTATGATACGCAGACCATCGCGCAACCACTGAATGGCTGCGCCAGCGATAAAAATAGAACCCTCTAAAGCGTAGCTGATTTTGCCATCGAGGCGCGCGGCCACGGTGGTCAGCAATTGATGCTGCGACTCGACCGCGGTATCTCCAGTGTTGAGCAGTGCAAAGCACCCGGTGCCGTAAGTCGCCTTCAGCATGCCCTTGGTAAAGCATGCCTGACCCATAGCGGCAGCTTGCTGATCGCCAGCGACACCGCAAATTTTTACCGCACCGCCGAGCAGCGATGCAGAGGTATAACCAAAAAAACCATTGCAGTCCAGAACCTCTGGCAGCATCGACCGCGGCACGTTAAAGAGTTCCAATAACTCGCTGTCCCACCCTTGTCGATGAATATTGTAGAGCATGGTTCGCGAGGCATTGGTGACGTCGGTGGCGTGCACGGCGCCGGCGGTTAAATTCCATATCAACCAGCTATCTACGGTGCCAAATGCGAGTTCTCCGCGTTCTGCGGCGGCCCGTGCTCCGCTGACATTGTCCAAAATCCAGGCTATTTTTGAGGCCGAAAAATAAGCGTCCAGCAATAGCCCAGTCTTGGCGGTCACCGTAGCTTGCGCGCCGTCTTGCCGGCGTTGATTGCAATATTGTGCGGTGCGGCGATCTTGCCACACAATCGCATTATAGACTGGCTTGCCGCTCGCGCGATTCCAAACAATGGTTGTTTCTCGCTGATTGGAGATGCCCAGAGCGCAGAGTTGGTCAGCCCTTAGATTTCCTTGGTGCATCGATTGGCGAGCCGTAGCCAAGGTCGTCTGCCATATCTCATCTGGGTCCTGTTCTACCCAACCGGAGTGTGGGAAAAATTGCTCGAGTTCGACCTGAGCTTGGCTATGAATGGCGTATTGATGATCAAACACTATGCTCCTCGACGACGTGGTGCCTTGGTCGATGGCGATGACAAAACCCGCTGCTGTTGTGTTCATACCGATTTCCTACAGTTTTTTATTTTTACTTACTGTGTAAACGCTATGCGCTGTATTGAACTGAGCGGTGCTTTAGGTCTTTGGCTTGGCTACCATAATCACTTCAGTGGCGCTGGCTAAATCGTGCCAGCATGCGCGGTTTGGCGGTAATAGGCACCAAAGAAATCCCAATCCGCCGCACGCCAGAGAAGGTATTGCAAAGAGGCAGCGCCGCACACACTGGCTTGGTGAGGCGAGTTGGCCGTCGACATCTTGCAGTTTAATGCGCCATGACTTCATGCCCAGCGTCTGCCCTTGCTTGCGCCAGCAAACATAATAGTAGCCTGAAAGTGAGACATATAGCCCGATAAAGCCGAGCCACTGGCTCGGCACATTTGGATCGTGATTGGTTGCCGCGTCCAGTCCAAGCAGTAAAATTCTAAAGGTGAGCAGAACGGCCGCGTATAACAGCGCAATGGCAAACAATAAAAAGCCGTCATACACCAGGCTGGCAAGACGTCTGGTGAGACCGGCTTTTTCTTCGGGGATAGTCACAGTCATTCGGCCTTACTTCGATTTTGTCATTGAAAACTTATTATAAAGGGTATTCGGAGGCGACTCAAAGTAAGTACAATGGGACCAGTGAAACCCCGTCTTGGGTTGATTTTCGGGAACAGATTCCGAGTATAATTTTGGAGGGTGGTGTGGATTGGATTTTTGGTGTTCACGCGGTGCAGTCAGTCCTTAAAAGCGCTCCAGAGCGGGTGGAGGAACTGGTGCTTCAGAGCGGCCGGCAGGATGATCGCCTGAAAAAAATACAGCGCCTAGCCGAGTTGCATGGTGTTACCGTGCAGTTGGCCTCCCTAAAAAACATCAGCGCCAAGGTCACTGGTCGTCATCAGGGGGTGATAGCGCGCTGCGCAGAAGGTCGTACCCACGACGAGCATTTTTTATATGCGCTGGCAAAAAAGTCTGCGCAAAAAGGCTTTTTTTTGATGTTGGATGGGGTAACCGATCCACATAATTTGGGTGCTTGTTTGCGCTCTGCCGCGTGCGCCGGGGTCGATGCGGTGATCGTCCCAAAAGATAATTCGGTCGGCCTGACACCGACGGTGCAAAAGGTCGCCAGTGGCGCAGCTGAGGTCATTCCACTGGTTGTGGTGACCAATTTATCGCGAACACTGGTGAACCTGCAAGAGTTGGGTGTCTGGGTGGTTGGCATGGCGGGCGATGCGTCGGCGTCGCTGTACGATCTGGATGTGCGCGGCGCGTCGCTACTGGTGATGGGTTCAGAGGATACTGGACTGCGCGATTTAACCAAAAAACACTGTGATTTTTTAGCGAAAATACCTATGACCGGTGATGTTGAGAGCCTTAATGTATCGGTGGCTGCGGGTGTGGCGATGTTTGAAGTGGCGCGTCAGCGGGCGCTGTGAAATGCGTTTAACTATGGGCTCGACGCGGCTAAAATAGGCTGGTAGTTTATCAGGAGTGCACAAAGCGGCCCATAACATGGATTGTTGGGCTTTAAATGAATGACATCAAATGCATGGATGCGACCATTAAACAGTTTTTTCCTGCTCAGCAGCTTTTTTCTGCGCCTAATTTGTTTACCTTGCTGCGGCTGCTATTGCTGCCTGCGCTGGTGTTTTGCGTCTGGGGTAAATTTCAGTCACTGTTTTTGCAACTATTGGCAGGCTCGCTAGTCAGCGACCTGATCGATGGCTATCTGGCGCGCCGCCTCAATCAGTCGAGTGAGTTGGGTGCCCGCTTGGATAGCTGGGCCGATACACTAACCTACTTTGTCATGAGTTATGCGCTCTGCGTGTTTAAGCCCGAGGTGTTCTGGCGACTGACGGACTTTATTGTTATGGCGTCGATCGTGTTTGCGCTATCTACCGCTTTGTCATGGATAAAGTTTGGTTGCTATCCAAGTTATCATACGTTTTTGGCGAAAATGACGGCGGCCGCCTTAGCGCCGGCATTTTATATGGTCATGTTGTTTGAAATAGATGTTTATTTGCGCATAGTCGTGCTGCTGTACTTGCTCTCGTCGCTAGAGCAAATCTGGATTACGCTGCGTCTTAGGCAGGCTAAAAGTAATATCGTTTCGGTCACAGCGCTGTATTAAACCCACTCGCTCGTCGCGCTCATTCCCGATTGGGGCAAAGCTCTCGGCTTAAAGGTCTCAGCTTAGATGCGAGGCCAATTTGTCGAACTCTGTCAGGGCTCGTTTATGGGCGGCGCAATTTGCATAGGCAGTGGTTGCAACCCAGTCGGCAAGTCACTACAATGGCGCGCCCATATTGGTCGTCTTTGACCGATTACTCCTTGTCTTACTGCCGTGGCAAAAACGCTGCGGTTGGAGGCATATTTACCCATAGGGAGATTTTATGCGTCACTATGAAGTTGTATTTTTGGTTCACCCCGATCAAAGCGAGCAAGTGCCCGGAATGATCGAGCGCTACTCTGCGTCGGTTGCCGCAGGCAATGGTGCAGTTCACCGTTTAGAGGATTGGGGGCGCCGTCAATTGGCCTATCCAATCAATAAAATCCACAAGGCACACTATGTTTTGATGAACATCGAATGTGGTCAAGACGTGCTCGACGAATTGAACTCGACGTTTCGCTACAACGACGCGGTAATTCGTAGCATGGTCATTCGCCGCACTGAGGCAGTCACATCCGAATCGCCAATCATGAGTCAAGAGAACGCCGAGAAAGCCGAGAGGGAAGCGCGAGAAACACGCGCGATAGCCAAGGCTAAAGCCGATCAGGCGAAGGCCCAGGCAGCCGCCGCCGCCGCCGAAGAAGCGCCAGTCGAAGAGCAAGGTGTCGAAGACGCCAAAGCGGAAGATGCGCCCACAGATGCACCGGCAGACGCCGTCGAAGGAGAGCAATAATGGCTAAATTTGTACGTCGCAGAAAATTCTGCCGATTCACCGCAGAGGGTGCTACTGAGATCGATTACAAAGATCTGGACACGCTCAAAGGCTATGTTTCTGAGAGCGGTAAGATTGTGCCCAGTCGTATCACCGGGACCAAGGCGCGCTATCAGCGTGAGCTCTCTGAGGCGATTAAGCGGGCGCGTTACATTGCTCTGCTGCCGTTCACCGACAGCCACAAGTAAGCGGCCGGAGAGACACCTTGCGTGCGCTGGTGGAGTTTATCATGCGCGGCAGAGCGCAGGCCTGTGGCGTGGCTCTGGTGGGGTATTTTATTCCTCTGGCCAGCCCATCGACCATTGGTTTGGTAACGCTTAAAAAAGGCTCCCTCGAGGGGTCGCTGGTCGCTCTTTGGGCGCTACTTCCGGTACTCTTAGGGTGGTTTGTTAGCGATACGGAGGCTTACACAGCCAACCGTGCACTGACGCTGGTATCGTCGGCCGCGCTGATAATCATGGTGATAGGCGCGCAGGTACTGCGCGTTACCATCTCTTGGCAGTGGGCCCTGATTGCCGTGATGGTCGCCAGCGTGGTGGCGATTTTAGGGCTAAATTTATTGTTCCCCAGCGGTGTAGAGGCGTTGGTACCAATAATGACAGCGCTGATATCCGGCGGTGACGCCGAAGCGGCGAGCGCTATTTTCGATCAACAATCGCTGGTCTTGGGGCTCTTAACCTGGGGATTGGTGACAACGTCGGTGATGAGTTTAATCGTCGCCCGGTGGTGGCAGGCGCTGGTATACAACCCGGGTGGTTTCCGCGAAGAGTTTCACGGCTTGCGGTTGGATGCGTCAGTCGCGCGGGTGTTGTTGGGAATTGCTGTGCTTGGGGTGATATTTTTTCCCGAGTATGCGCTGTGGTTTCGGCTGCTGGCAGTTCCGTTGTTAGTCTCCGGAATGGCACTGGTGCACTACTCAGCGGACGCATTGCAACTGAATGCTAGCAGTGTGTTTATAATGTATGTCGGGCTATTCATGTTCAGTCCAATTTTCGCGCTATTATTGGTGTGTTTGGGCTTCGTCGATAGCCATTGGGATTTACGTGTTCGGTTGGCGGATATTGTCGACCGAACACCAAAAGAATAACCAGAGGAATAATCAATGGATGTTATATTGTTAGAAAAATTGGGCCGGTTCGGCGGCATTGGTGATCGCGCGAGTGTCAAGGCGGGTTATGGCCGTAATTACCTAGTGCCACGAGGCAAAGCAGTCTTTGCCACGGAAAAAAATATTGCCGAATTTGAGTCGCGTCGCGCTGAGCTGGAAGCCAACGCCGCCGACAAACTGTCAGTAGCGCAAGTTCGGGCCGATAAACTCGCAGCCATCGCAACCGTTACCATCAGCGCCAATGCTGGCGACGAGGGCAAGTTGTTTGGGTCGGTCGGCGCACGCGAGATCGAGGACGCGATTGTAGCCGCAGGGGGTGATGTGAGTCGCAGTGAGATCAATCTCCCCGAGGGCAGTTTGCGTCAAATTGGAACGTTCGACGTCGACGTTCAAGTTCACTCGGACATTGTCCAACCGATATCGGTAGTGATCGAACAAGAGTGATGGTGGGCGGTGCGCTCGCGGTTGGGAGTGCGCCAGTTTATGTAGTGCCATTGCTGTCTAATTGATGGTCGTTTAAACACTTCGCGAGGCGCGCTGATGAACGAGGCGTTATTTGCTGAACCTACAGCAAGCCAGCCGCTACCTCACTCGATAGAGGCAGAGCAGGCGGTGCTCGGTGGTTTGATGCTAAAAAACGACGCCTTTGATAGCGCCGCTGAAGTGCTTTGTGAGTCGGATTTTTATAGCCGCGACCATCAATTAATATTTTCAGCGATGCAGGCTTTGGCCGCTGACGAACAACCTTTTGATCCGATTACGCTGTCGGAATCGCTGCAAAACACTGAGCAACTCGCGACTATCGGCGGTGCCGAATATCTTGTCGAACTGGCTCAGAACACGCCTAGCTCTGCCAACATACCCGCCTATACGCAGATTGTATTAGAGCGCTCTATCGTTCGCCAATTAATCGGTGCTGCTAGCGACATCGTTCGCAAAGGTTATCATCCGCTCGGCTGGGATAGTTCAAAGTTACTCGCGGAAGCCGAGAGTCGACTTCAAGCAATTATTGAAAATCGTCCGAAAAAAGGCGGCTTTAGGGAGGTTAACTCGCTCCTTCAAGAAGCCATCGCTCGGCTTGATGAACTCTCCAACAGCGACTCGGATATTACCGGTTTAAGTACTGGATTTTCCGAGTTAGATGGTATGACATCTGGATGGCAAAAGTCTGATTTGGTGATTATCGCCGGTCGGCCCTCGATGGGTAAAACGGCTTTTGCTATGAACATGGTAGAACATGCGGTCCTTCACCAACAGCGGCCGGTTTTAGTCTTTTCGCTCGAGATGCCAGCCAGCCAACTGATCACCCGCTTATTATCTTCCATTGGTAAAATTGATCAAACCCACATGCGCACCGGGAATCTCAGCGAGGACGATTGGCCGCGTCTTGGTAGCGCCGCCCAACGCCTCAAGGATCGCCCCCTTTACATCGACGACACGGCGGGTATTACGCCGCTTGAGATTCGCAACAGGATTAAACAATTTACCCGCGAGCGAGTGGATTATTTGCGCCAACAATGGCATGCCGAGCATGGCCAAGAAGCGCAACCCGACGACGGAGCGCTCTATGCAAGCGCCCAACCGGGTTTGATTATGGTGGATTATCTACAACTGATGAGCGGCACCAATGCCAGCGAGGGTCGGGTGCAGGAAATTTCGCAAATTTCACGAGAATTAAAAAATATTGCCCGTGAATACGAGTGCCCGATGTTGGCGTTATCGCAATTGAGTCGAAACGTCGAACAGAGACCGAATAAACGTCCAGTGAATTCCGACCTGCGCGATTCGGGCGCGATCGAGCAAGACGCCGATGTCATAGTTTTTCTCTATCGAGACGAGGTATACAACGAGGACAGTCCCGACAAGGGTCGCGCCGAAATTATTATTGGCAAGCAACGTAACGGACCCATTGGTACCTGTCATCTGGCATTTTTGGGCAAATACACGCGTTTCGAAAATTTGGTTAGCGATTATTTCGGCGACCAATAGGCGGTCTACAGGGGGCGGGTTCGTTGCAAATTTACCATACTATTAAGGGCCTTCGCGAGGCACTTTCCGCCCATCGACGCGAGGGTTTGAAAATTGGCTTTGTGCCAACTATGGGCAATTTACACGATGGCCACCTGGCGCTCGTGACGCAGGCTCAACAGACCAATGATATCGTTGTGTGCTCAATTTTTGTCAACGCGTTACAGTTTGGTTTGAACGAAGATTGGGACAAGTACCCGCGGACCTTTGCGGCGGATTGCCAGAAGCTGCGCGCCAGCGGTTGCGATTATCTTTTTAATCCAGACGATACCGAAATGTATCCGAATGGGTTGGACACCCAGAGTCGGGTGATATGCCCGACGATGACCGACATGTTGTGTGGCGCGAGTCGACCGGGACACTTCGAGGGTGTTACAACCGTAGTGAGTAAACTGTTTCACATTGTGCAACCGGACGAGAGCATCTTTGGTCTCAAGGACTACCAGCAATTAGCGGTGATCCGACGCATGGTCGAGGATCTCTGTCTGCCGGTAAAAATTGTCGCGGCGCCGATCTTTCGCGAACCCGATGGTTTGGCGATGAGTTCTCGAAATAGTTTTATTACGCCACGCGAGCGCCCTCGGGCGACCGTGCTTATAGATACCCTTAGCTGGCTTGCCGGGCAAATCTCGGCGGGTAATAGTGGCTTTAGTGAACTTGAAATACAGGCGCGTGAGCGGATCGCGGAGGGAGGGTTTACCGCAGATTATGTGACCGTATGCCACAGCAAAACCCTCGAGTTGGCGGCTGCCGATGACCGAGATTTGACCATTCTCGGAGCCATGTACACCGAGTCGGCACGCTTGATCGACAACCTCAGTATTCGAATAGGCCAGCCCTAAGGCACGATCCGCGGGTTCAGTCGCACCACCTTAGCCTACTGCACGGCTCATTCACGAGGTGTCTTTTTAAATCTGCAAAGCGCGCTGGCGCAGGAATTGACCGGCATTTTTATCATTTTTCTAGATGATCACCTATTCCGACAGTAACAGCCGAAAGCGCGTAGTTGGCGGCAGTGGTGCTGGGTTCGATCTGTTGAATTTTCAGCGCTTTTGGCCATCGCTAGGGCGCAACGGCTAGGTCTTGTTCTACCATCATGTTGTTAAAGGTGCTTTTTTGACGATGCTGTTGTTGAGGGAAATGTCGGTATACCCGAGGTATCGGCGGCGACCGACAGTGAACCCCTTGTTAGTGGCGGCTTTAGTGGACGGCGTTGACGCGACCCGCTCGACGCTTTGATCTATGTTGATAATGGCATTGGCGTGGGCAGCAGAAAAAAAATAAATTGACTAGCGAAAAAAAAATGGTACTGTGCGACTTGCGTTTAATCGACGCAAAACATCCTTAGTACCAGGTTGGCACTACCCATGGTCACTGGTCATCAGAATAATTGACACTATTACCCATAGAGTCAAATGAGCACAGCACACTTTGTTGCTGGCGCGCACGGCACCGCAGTAGCGGTGTGTCCATGCTGATTGATTTCGGGTAGTCACTGAGAACGGATAAATTGACAGGGTGACTTGAGGTAATCTAGTGGAACTTTTATCTGGTGGTGACATCATTGTACGCGCACTTCGCGATGCGGGAGTCAACTTCGTTTGGGGTTATCCCGGCGGCGCGGCGTTGCATATATACGATGCAATCTTTCGGCAGGACGACGTTCATCATCTACTGGTAAGGCACGAGCAGGCGGCCGTTCACGCCGCCGATGGGTTTTCGCGCGCCACCGGGCAGGTGGGCACGGCGCTGGTGACGTCCGGTCCGGGTGCAACCAATGCAATTACTGGAATCGCCACCGCCTATATGGACTCCATTCCACTGGTGGTGATATCGGGGCAGGTACCGTTGACCAAAATTGGTCAGGATGCATTTCAAGAAACCGATATGGTTGGCGTGTCGCGACCGATCGTCAAACACAGCTTTTTAGTTACCCGTGCAGAGGACATCGCTGCGACGATTGCCAAGGCCTATTATATTGCCTCGACCGGACGACCGGGGCCGGTGGTGGTGGATATTCCCAAAGATGTCACCGACCCGAACTATAAAGTCGCTTACCGATTTCCAGACAAGGTCGTTATGCGATCCTATCAACCCTCGAGTCGGGGGCATAAAGGACAGATCAAGCGCGCCGCCAAAGTTCTGTTGGATGCCAAACGGCCGGTCATTTATGCCGGTGGTGGGGTGATTATAGATAATGCTTCGGAGCATTTACGCGAGTTGGTGCGGTTGTTGAATTATCCGGTGACCAATACGCTGATGGGACTGGGTGCCTATCCAGGCAGCGATCCACTATTTGTGGGCATGCTGGGTATGCACGGAACCTACGAGGCCAACGCCGCGATGCACGATGCCGATGTAATCTTTGCCGTCGGAGCCCGTTTTGATGATCGTGTAACCAATGATCTAGAAAAGTTCTGCCCACGGGCGACCATTATTCATATCGATGTCGACCCCACTTCGGTGTCGAAAAATATCGAGGCGCACATTCCCATCGTCGGCACCTGCTCTGCCGTGTTGCGAGAGATGGTGAGTATCATAAAGCAGGCGCCGCAGAGCCCCGACAGCGTTGCCATCGATGCATGGTGGACACAGATTAATCAATGGCGCGCCGAGCACGGCATCTACACGCAACCGCGCTATGAGCCGAGTGCGGGAAATTTGATCAAACCGCAGGATGTCATCAAGATGCTCTATGAGGTTACTGAGGGCAAGGCATACGTAACATCTGATGTCGGTCAACATCAGATGTTTGCTGCACAATACTATTTGTTTGATCAACCGCGACAGTGGATCAATTCTGGAGGCCTCGGCACCATGGGCTTTGGTTTGCCTGCGGCGATGGGCGTCCAGTTGGCCTTTCCGGATGCGCATGTTGCCTGCGTGACCGGAGAGGGGAGCATACAGATGTGCATTCAAGAGCTCTCGACATGCACGCAGCACCAGTTGCCCATCAAAATTATCAATCTCAATAATGCAGCCCTTGGTATGGTTCGCCAGTGGCAGGATATGAATTACAGCAGCCGCTACGCCGAGAGTCTCTACGAGGACTCACTACCCGACTTCGTGGCGCTCGCCGAGGCCTATGGCCACGTCGGTATGCGCATCGAACACATCGATGAGTTGGCACCGAAAATGCGGGAGTGCTTTGCCTTGAAGGACCGGGTGGTATTCATGGATATCTGTGTCGATAGGGCAGAGCATGTCTATCCGATGCAGGTGCCTGGGGGCTCTATGCGAGAACTGTGGTTAAATAAATCGGAGAAAACCTAATGAAGCGCATTATCTCCGTATTAATGGAAAACGAAGCCGGAGCCCTGTCGCGCGTAGTTGGGCTATTTTCGCAACGCGGTTACAATATCGATACTTTAACCGTGGCGCCGACCGACGATGAAACCTTATCTCGTTTGACGCTGACGACCGGTGGCGACGATCGCATGATTGAGCAGATTGTCAAGCAACTGCACAAGCTGATCGATACCGTTAAGGTGATTGAATTAAGCGAAGGTGCGCACATTGAGCGGGAGTTAATGATCGTTAAGATCAAGGCCTCAACGTCGGATATGCGCGCCGAATTAAAGCGATGCAGCGATATTTTTCGCGGTCATATCATCGATGTTACCGCGGCCACCTACACCATTCAATTGGTCGGTGATAGCGACAAACTCGACGCGTTCATCGGGGCACTGGTGGACGTTGGAACTATGGAAGTAGTTCGCAGTGGGGTCGTGGGTATTTCCCGCGGCGATAAATTTTTACACGTTTAACAATAGGTCAGGTGAAACAATGCAGGTTTATTACGACAAAGATTGCGAATTATCGATTATCCAAAATATGAAAGTGGCGATTATAGGATATGGATCACAGGGCAATGCTCACGCCAACAATCTCAAGGATTCAGGTGTTGATGTCACCGTGGGTCTGCGCTCGGGATCGAGCTCGGTCGCCAAGGCTGAATCCATGGGTCTCAAGGTCGGCGAAGTGGCACAGACGGTTGCCAACGCAGATTTAGTGATGATTCTGACGCCGGATGAATTTCAGTCGCAGCTGTACCGCGATGAAGTTGAGCCGAACCTAAAAGCTGGTGCGACCCTTGCTTTTGCGCACGGTTTTTCCATTCACTACAATCAGGTCGTACCGCGTGCCGATCTCGATGTGATTATGATTGCACCCAAGGCGCCGGGACATACCGTGCGCAACGAGTTTGTGCAGGGCGGTGGTATTCCCGATTTGATAGCGATCCATCAGAACGCGTCGGGTCGCGCCAAACAAGTCGCGCTTTCCTACGCCAGCGGTGTGGGTGGCGGGCGCACTGGAATCATTGAAACAACCTTTAAAGATGAAACAGAAACAGATCTATTTGGCGAGCAGGCAGTTCTATGCGGCGGCGCGGTGGAGCTGGTTAAGGCCGGTTTTGAAACCTTGACCGAAGCCGGATATGCGCCTGAAATGGCCTATTTTGAATGTTTACACGAACTTAAATTAATCGTCGACCTGATGTATGAAGGCGGCATTGCCAACATGAATTACTCTATTTCAAACAATGCCGAATACGGCGAGTACGTGACTGGGCCGGAGATTATTAATGACCAGTCAAGGGCGGCTATGCGCAATGCGTTGAAACGCATTCAGTCGGGCGAATACGCGAAAATGTTTATCAGTGAGGGGGCGACTAATTACCCTTCAATGACCGCTTACCGCCGCAATAATGCCGCGCATCCGATCGAGCAGGTGGGGGCTAAGCTTCGCGGTATGATGCCGTGGATTACCAAAAATGCGCTAGTTGACAAAGATAAAAACTAATCGGCTACAGTGAAAAATAAAGTCCGCGGAAACCCCGCGGGCGTTCTTTAAAGGGCGATAGATAATGGCTCTACAGGATGATTCTGGAGTGCTCAACTCGTCGCGGGTTGTGCCGCTGGATGGCGGCATTAATTTCCGCGATCTGGGTGGCTATGTAAGCCGCGATGGGCGGCATGTTAAGTGGGGTAAATTGTTTCGCTGTGGGCACCTAGCGGAACTCAGTGACGAAGATCTGGTCTCGTTACGGGCACTGGGAATCCACCGTGTACATGACTTTCGGCGTGAAGAAGAACAGCGCCGAATGCCGAGCAGAGAATTTTCCGCGCAGACGACGGCCGATTATCAAATATCAATCGGCAGTATGTCGCGGTTTTGGGATATTTTATTGGCCGGCAAACTCACCGCACTATCGTCCCACGAACTGGTGGTTAATTCCTACCGCGACTGTATCGAGGAGGTGATTCCCGCTTATACCCGTTTCATGCGGGGTATAGTGGACAATGACCGAGGCGGCAGCCTATTTCACTGCGCAGCCGGCAAGGATCGCACCGGTATGGCGGCAGCATTAATTTTGGGCGCCCTAGACGTACCGCGCGAAACCATTGTTGAAGATTATTTGCTGACCCTCGAGCATTTTGACTCAGAAAATTTGTTGCGCTTGGTCGAGCAGCATTTGCGCGATGCCGATGTCGAGCATTGGCAGCGTGATTGGCTGACACCCTACTGCTCTGTTCATCGGGAAAATATTGAGGCGTTCTTAGATGCGCTGGATCGACACTACGGCAGTATAGGGAATTACCTCCAGTCGGCGCTCGGTTTTAGTGCCGACGATTGCGCCTCGATGCGAGCACAATTTTTGACCGATTAAAGCG
>CAJIZO010000020.1 GCA_905181995.1 Flavobacteriaceae bacterium TMED48 | reverse complement strand
CTTGCAGTTCGGGGACGGGGGTTTCAGCGTAGGCGAAATTTTGTGGGCCGATCATGCCGTTGGGTCGAGCGGCCAATAGCCACTGGCGGTTTACCGTCATTGGAGTGCTCCTAGGGTGCTGTGGGGTGTTGAGTGGCGGTCGATCAAAGGGTCTCGTACTCTGTTGTGCGGATACCCGCGATAATTCGGCAGGCATTGGTTGTAAACATGGTTTTCGACGAGAACAAGTCGACAAACGCCAGTACATCTGGCGGGATTGCGTCGTCCGCGAGCGAGGGCGCCAGATCCGATTGGGTCGCACCCATCAGCAGTATACCCAGAGACCTCATTGCATCTGACGATTGCGCCTGATTCAGCGCCAATGCTGGCGCTGTTGCCTGAGCCATTAGGGCAAACCGCTGTATAAACAACCGCTTCGACTCGATCAGGTTGTCAATCGACACGTTGTGCTCGATGACCTGCTCTAATCTAGACAGTAGCGGGATAAAAATCTCGTCTTCGAGCGCGGTTTTATAGAGAATTTCAACGTAGTCGAGATCGGCCATGCCATCGCTGAGACGATCGATAAAGATATCGCTCCAGCGAATGAGGCTTTGGTTGTAAAGCGTCAGCAAGACCTCTTCGCGCGTTTTGAAATACAGGTACAAAGTGCCCTTGACCACGCCTGCCGATTTCGCCAAGTTAGCCATGGTAAAGGCGTGGTAGCCCACGTCGAGAAAATACTGTTGCGCAGCCGCCAATATCTGTTGGCGGCGAAAATACTTTTGCTCGTGCGTTTGCGCCCGTTTCAGCGGCTTGCTCATCGTTTGACCTGGGCGCGAATATTTTTCTCTGAGGTGTCGCCATAGGGGGGCAGCAGTCCGGCCAACTTGGCGACGTTAAAGCGCCGGGTCTGGCGGTAGATTGCCTTGGCATGGCTAAACGTCTTAAAACCCTCGATGCCGTGGTAAGCGCCCATGCCACTCGGGCCTATGCCGCCGAACGGCAGATCCTTTTGCAGCATGTGAAACATCACGTCGTTAATGCACACGCCGCCCGACGTTGTGCCGGTGAGAAAGCGTTTTTCTTCGCTGGGGTCTTGGCCAAAATAATAGGCCGCGAGGGGGCGCGGATTTTGGTTGATATAGGCGATGGTTTCCTCAAAATTTTGGTAGGTTTTAATCGGTAACAACGGGCCAAAGATCTCGTCCTGCATACACATGGCATCGTCGCTTGGGTTGATAATCAAGGTCGGCGGGATCTTTTGGTTGGGGTTAGACTCAAAATCCTCGTTGGCAGGATTGATGGCAACGGTTTGAATCGAGCGCTCGTGGGCATCGGCCAGATTGTTGTTCAAGCGCTGGTAGTGGCGGTGGTTGATGACCGCGGTATATTGTTGGTTGTTGAGTAGGGTCGGATACATCTCGCGCACCGCCTGCGTTGCCTGCTCTACCACTTGGTCGAGCTGTTCCTCTGGCACCAGCAGATAATCTGGCGCGATACACACCTGACCGGCGTTGAGCATTTTGCCGACCATGATGCGTTGCACGGCTTGCGGTAGATCTGCGCTACGCGATAGCACCACGGGCGATTTGCCGCCCAGTTCGAGGGTTACAGGCACCAAGTTGGCGGCGGCGGCGGCCATGATATGGCGGGCAATGCTCGTCGCACCGGTAAAAATTATGTGATCGAAGGGCAGCGCGGAAAACGCTTGGCCGACCTCTGCGCCGCCGGTAAAAACGCACAGCTCGGTCGGGTCAAACGCCTCTGTAACGATCTCTGAGATGATCGCAGCGGTCGCGGGGGTGAACTCAGACGGTTTGATCATCGCCCGATTACCCGCCGCGAGCACGCCAGCGAGTGGTTCAAACACCATGCCCAGGGGGAAATTCCACGGGGCGATCAAGCCGACAACGCCCTTGGGTTGATACTCGATGCTCGATCGCCCCCCAAGTAGATTTAGCGGGAACATAGAGGGCCGTCGGTCGTGCTTCATCCAGCGCTTGAGGTGCTGCCGGCAGTGCTTTAGACAGCCGATCGAGCCACTGACATCGGTCATTAGATTGATCTCGCGCGGCCGGCAGCCAAAGTCGTCGTTCATTGCCGCACTGATGGCCTCAGAGTGTTTAACCAGCACATCGATGGCGCGATCGATACGATCGATACGGGTGGCCGCCGACACCATGCCCTCGTTGATATAGCTGTCGCGCTGCGCGCGCAGGGCAGCCTGCATGTCTGCTTTAGCGCTTGTATCTGGGGTGATGGTTTGTTGATCGCGCATAATGAATCCCTGTAGTTTTGTTAATGACTGGCGGTCATTAAACCGCCGGTCGACGCTTATTGCAATCTATATCGTTCTTTTGCTGCGGGTTTATGGGTAGCTTATGGCGTTGGTTTTGATGCGTCGTCGCACCGAATGCAATCTGTTGTGCGTGAGTGATTGACTTCTACAGCCATGTAAATAGAATAAACACTTTCAACAGATAGTAAAAAGGAGGTGATCCAGTGTCTAACTTTGAAACATCTTGTGTCACTGGGAGCCGCAAGGCTCCCTTTTACTTTGTCGGCGACAATTCACACTGAGCCTACCGCAGCTTTACCCAACGCAGATTATCCTTTTTAAGCCGCGCTTATTTACAAGCGGGCTTTATCTTTAAAGCGCACCCTACCGTTAGCGTGGTTAATTTTATAACCCTGATTGTCGCTGCTGCTCCGTTCCCAACCTTTTTCAAATCACACACTGCCTAACAGCCATCAGGGTTTGAACACTGTTCTACGATGTTTTGACACAGCCTTTTTGAGCGATGGCCTGTTGTGTAAGCTGGGTTTTAATTTGCGGCTCGTATAGCGGTGTATAGGTGCACTAACGGCGTAAAAACCGCCGGGGCAAGGCCTATAAAAATGGCTCAACGACAGGCCGCCGCGTTTTTCCGTGCTTATTTTATCGGTGCGTTATAACGGCTAAAAATCTGTGGATAGCGGCTTATTTGGCAGACAGTCTGTTGCTGTTGGCAATTTCAACGTAGGTGTCGAGGCGCGTTTCTACCCGCACCAATCGCAGGTTCATGTCATCGACTTTTTCTTGGAGTTTGGCGCTGGCAATGATTGCCCGTTCAACGGCGTCGGCAAGCTTAACGGTATCTTGCAAAATGGATAAAAATTCTGATCCCAAGCCCATTATTCTGCCTCCGTTGGCGCTAAGTGCGCGATCAGTGCCAGTACATTGCGGGTATTTTCGTCGGTGGTTTTTATTGCGTCGGCAAGTCTGCCACGCAGCATTTTTAATAGCTCTTCCATGCCCTCTTCTTGGGCCAGCAATTTGTCAAAAAGCTGTTCCTGAGAGCGTTCGCGCCGTTGGATGACCAACCGGCCGTCGGCGGCTTGAATGTCGACGGCGCTATTGTTTGTAATACCGGCAACGGCCAACATTTTCGCCGGTAAGCGAATCGCCGAGCTATTGCCCCACTTTTGTATTTTACCTTGTGATTGCATTGCCATTGGCCGATTGTATAAACAGTTGTAGATACTACACGAGCGGTAAAAGTATCAATAAATGTTGCTACGTTTTACCCGCTAGGGGTTTGTCTCACAGCGGTTATCGATCAGACGCAGGCGAAGGATTAACCGGGTCAGAGAGCGCCTGCTGCAGAGTAACGGCCATTTTTAATCAGGTGATCCTTGACAGGAAGACCCAAAAGAATCGCATTGAAAGTAAGTTTGTAGCAACCCCTGCGACATAAGTGAGTGCTGCTGCAAGTAAAACTGAGCGGCATGCATCGTGATAGTCAGACGGTATT
>CAJIZO010000019.1 GCA_905181995.1 Flavobacteriaceae bacterium TMED48 | reverse complement strand
AACTCACCGAAATAGAGTTTGAATCCAAGGCGCAACAACAGGCCGAAAGCTTTCAAAAAATGACCCTCGCCATGTCTCGAGACATCCGCGTGTTACTGGTCAAACTTGCCGATCGACTGCACAATATGCGCACCCTGGGGACCTTGTCACCCAGCAAACGACGGCGCGTTGCCCGCGAGACCATGGAAATTTATGCGCCGATCGCGCAGCGGTTAGGCATTGACCATATCCGCATCGAGCTTGAAGAATTGAGCTTTGCCGCTATGTATCCGCTCAGGCACCGGCGCCTGCGCGAGGCCACCCAAGCGGCGCGACAAAACCGCAAGACCTTTGTTGTCGAGATCCGCCAGGCGATCGAGAACTGCCTAGAGCGTGAATCAGTGCACGCAGCGGTCAAGGGCAGAGAGAAACACCTGTGGAGTATCTATTTAAAAATGCGCGAAAAGAAGAAGTCTTTTCGCGATATTATGGATGTCTTCGCTTTCCGTTTGGTGGTCGAATCGGTCGATGATTGCTATCGGACGCTGGGTATGATGCACAGCATTTTTAAACCGGTTGCCGGCGAATTCAAAGACTATATAGCCATCCCCAAGGCCAATGGCTACCAATCCCTGCACACGGTATTGGTGGGCATGCACGGGGTGGTCATCGAAGTACAAATCCGCACCACCGAAATGGAAATCATTGCCAATTTTGGTATCGCCGCGCACGGCGAATACAAGGCTGGCAATACCCGCCGCGAAGGCACCCAACGCAGAGCTTCGCGCTGGATTCAGGGCCTCTTGGCAATGCAAAAACAAGCCGGCGACTCCCTCGAGTTTCTCGAGCATGTCAAGGCTGATCTGTTCCCCGACGAAGTCTACGTGTTCACGCCTCGCGGCGAGATCATCCAGCTTCCCTCCGGCGCTACAGCGATCGATTTTGCGTATTCGGTGCACACCGGGCTCGGCAACAGTTGCATTGCCTGTCGCGTCGATGGACAACTAACGCCGCTGTCCGAATCGTTGCAAAGTGGCCAGAAAGTCGAAATCATCAGCGCCGATGGCGCCCAGCCCAACCCTAATTGGCTGAGCTTTGTAGCTACCGCAAAAGCCCGCAGCGCCATTCGTCACTTCCTCAAGCAACAGCAACATGACGAATCGGTAAATCTTGGCAAGCGCCTGCTAGATCAGGCGCTCGGTAAGTTTGGAACCAGCTATAAGCAATTAAAAAAGTCGGAGATTAAGCGTATTTTAAAAACCTCCGGCGCCTCTACCTTTGAGTATATTCTGCAACAAATTGGTCTGGGCAACCGCGTGCCTCTGGCCGTTGCCAACCTCATTGTCCCGGTCGACAAACAACAGGCGCAAAAGAATCAACGTGCGCCGACGCTACCGCTAGAGGTGGGCTCGCAGCAGGGATTACTGCTCCAGTATGGGCGCTGCTGCCACCCGATCCCAGGCGATCCCATTTTGGGTCACCTCACCCCCGGAAAAGGCTTGGTGGTGCATTTGGACTCTTGCAAAAACCTCAGCGATCAGCGCTCAAATCCAGAAAAGTGCACCCCCATGACCTGGTCGAGTAAAGTCAATGGGCAGTTTCCGGTAGAACTCAAGGTGGAAGTCACTCCCGAGCGCGGCTTTATCGCCACTCTAGCCTCTAGAATTACTGAAAAAGACGCCACCATTGAAAAAATCAGCACCTTGGAAAAAGATGCCTACACCAGCATCGTCGATCTAGTATTGACCGTGCGCGACCGCATTCACCTAGCCGACATACTGCGACGAGTGCGCAGTCTAGGCCCCGTGCGCAGAGTTTATCGAGTCAAAAATTAGCCTACTTCTGGAGCAACTATCAACGTGACAAACAAAGCCACTATTCATACCGATCTCGCGCCCGCCGCGGTCGGTACCTATTCTCAGGCGATCAAGGTGAACAACACCGTCTACCTGTCTGGCCAAATACCGCTCGAGCCAACGACCATGGCATTGGTGGAGGGCCCCATTGAAGTACAAATTCGTCGTGTGTTGGATAATTTACGCGCGGTCTGCCAGGCCGCCGGAGGAGATTTGTCTGACCTGGTCAAGCTCAATGTTTATCTCGTCGATTTAGGAAATTTTTCTAGCATTAGCAAGGTGATGGAGGAGTATTTTTCGCAACCGTATCCAGCGCGCGCGGCGATTGGCGTCAAGCAACTACCGCTCGGTGCAGAAGTTGAAATGGATGGCGTGATGGTTATTTAAGGTCGTTTAATAGCGCGCTGTAACCCTCTCGAAAGCTCGGATAGGTAAACCTAAACCCGCTGTCCAACAACCGGCTGTTGCTGCAACGCCGCGAAGCCTTGGGCGCCACTGCCGGCTCTTGAAGAGAGACGCCCATGCGCGCTGCCAACCAACGGCGCAAATCATGTTGCGTCACTGGTTCACAGTCGCTGGCTAAGTAAAGATTGTGCAGCGACACTCCGCTGTTTTGAAGGTTGATCAAGTGGACGAATACTGCCGCGCAATCATCGCTATGAATACGGTTGCTCCATTGCGTGGGCGCTACCGGCCGGCCGATACCGGAGGAGACTTGATCTAAAAGACGCGTCCGTCCCGGGCCATAAATACCAGAAAATCTTACAATCACGGATTGGCAGGGCAGTTGTGCGATGACTTGCTCGGCCTGGCGCAGTATCCGGCCAGAAAAACTCTCCGCCGACGGCGTCGCGGATTCATCCACCCAGTCGCCAAGATGATCGCCATAGACGCTGGTACTCGAGGCCCAGATGATCAGTTTAGGCGGGGATTCCACCGCCTCGACCGCGCTGTGCAGCGCCTCGGCAGCAGCTAGGTAGGACGCGCGATAGCCGGCCTCGGAAAAGGTGCCAGGGGTGATGGTGGCGATGACGGCATCGTAACCGCCGGCTAACACCCGCTCCATCTGCTCGGCGCTACACATGTCAGCGGCGATTGGTGCGATCTGGCCCGAAAGATTTTGAGGTTGTCTTCTGAGACCGTAACAGCTATGTGCCGCCGCCAGTAGTGCGCCGGCTCGCGAGCCAAGATCACCGCACCCGGCAAACAATATTTTCACCCAACATTCCTTATTGCAGACTAATTAGATATCATCTTGATGGCGCTATTAGGAACCACTTAGGATGCCAATGCAAGCATCGACAATAGACCTTTGGACAGATGGCACAGCTGCAATCGTCAGCGACATTGCCGATGCGTTGCGCGGCGAAAAAATTGTTCGCCTACGCGCCGAGCGACGCACCCATGGTGCCCGTTACCCGTTGCAAAAAATGCCCGATGGGGCCTGCTGGAGTCGATGTAAAAATCCAGTAGCGAACGGCCGCGCGAGGTGACTCAGGAGTTGATCGAACAGATCGGCGTCCAGCGCCTGCGCGGCGTTGGTCCGCAACTCAGCCAAAAACTCGAGAAAATGGGCATCACCACGGTTCAAGATCTCTTGTTTCACTTGCCTCTACGCTACGTGGACAAAACCAAGATTTCGCCGATCGGCGGCGTTCAGACCTTTACCAGCGCAGTGATCGAAGGCCATATAAAGGCCAGTGATGTAGTGTTTGGCCGCCGCCGAAGTTTGGTATGCCGCCTTCAAGATCACAGCGGTACCATCACTTTGCGCTTTTTTCACTTCAACCGCGCCCAACAACAAGCCCTGCAGCCTGGCGCTCGGCTAAGATGCTTCGGTGAAGTTCGTCGCGGACAGTCGGGCGCAGAACTCTATCATCCCGAATACCAGTTAATCGATGGGGCGAGCCCACCGACGCTCGAAAAGACCCTGACGCCGGTTTATCCAATGAGCGATGGCCTAGCGCAAACGCGCATTCGCACCCTCTGCCAACAGGCGCTTGACTACTTAGACAACTCCCAGATACGCGAGTTGTTACCGAGATCAATGGGCGTCGATTACTCGCTCACGGCCGCGTTGCAATTACTTCACCGACCACCGCTGGAAACCCCGCTAAATCTGCTCGCAGAGGGCGAACACCCAGCACAACAGCGGTTGGCCTTTGAAGAGCTGACCGCCCACCACCTGAGCCTACTTCGGCTACGCCAGCGTATCCAAAGGCAACCTGCACCGCAATTGAGGTTCGATAAGCAAGAGCATCAACGTTTTCTAGCGCAGCTGGGATTTACGCTAACCGACGCTCAAGCACGGGTTAGCCGCGACATTAGCCGTGATCTCGACAGCACCGTACCCATGCTGCGACTGGTGCAAGGCGATGTTGGTTCAGGCAAAACCGTGGTCGCAGCGCTGGCGGCGATTCAAGCGATTGTCAACGATCAACAGGCCGCGTTGATGGCACCCACCGAAATTCTCTCGGATCAACACCGCACTAATTTTGAAAACTGGTTTCGTCCACTGGGTATTCGGGTCGCCTGGTTGACGGGCAAACTCAAGGGCAAAGCGCGCGCCATACAGTTGCAAGCGATTGCAGATGGCAGCGCGCAAATGGTGATCGGCACCCATGCATTGTTTCAAGACAGTGTCGAATTCTGTCGGCTCGGCCTAACCATCATCGACGAACAGCATCGCTTTGGCGTCCATCAAAGGCTCGCCCTGCGTAAAAAAGGCAGCCGCTCCGATCTCGCCACGACCTCATCCGACCACCTGCCCCACCAACTCATAATGACTGCCACACCGATTCCCCGAACGCTGGCGATGAGTGCCTATGCCGACCTCGACAACTCTATCATCGACGAGTTGCCACCCGGCCGAACGCCAGTGGAAACCCTGGTGATTGCCGACCTCAGACGCAACGATGTCATCCAGCGCGTACGCCAGGCTTGCCTTGATGGACGGCAGACGTACTGGGTGTGCACGCTGATCGAGGAGTCGGATACTCTGGAGGCACAGGCGGCTGAAATTACCGCCAGTGAATTACAATTGGTATTGCCGGAACTGCGCGTCGCATTGGTTCATGGGCGCCTCAAAGCGGGCGAGAAACTCGACATAATGCAGCGCTTTAAAGCCGGCGAGATCAACCTTTTGGTAGCGACAACGGTGATCGAAGTCGGCGTCGACGTACCCAATGCCAGCCTGATGATTATCGAAAACGCCGAGCGCCTAGGCCTGTCACAACTCCACCAACTGCGCGGTCGCGTCGGTCGCGGCTCTCAGCGGAGCCACTGTGTGCTGCTCTACAGCCCGCCGCTGTCGCGCCAGGGGAGCGAGCGCATAAGAACCATGCGCGAAACCAATGACGGCTTTAAAATCGCCGAAAAAGACCTGCAATTGCGTGGCCCAGGCGAAGTGCTGGGGACTCGGCAAACCGGTGATATGCAGTTGCGCGTGGCAGATTTACAGCGCGATGGGCACATGCTCGAAGCGGTCAAGCAATGCGCCAACAGCATTTTGCACAAACATCCGGAAAACGTCGACGCGCTAATCGATCGATGGCTCGGAAATAGCGATCAATATGCCCAGGCATAGAGTCGTCTAGCGAGCGTAGTAAGCCATCATCGAGGCCTTGGCAAGCGCGTTGGCATGCAAATAGTAGCCCACCAACGCAGGCGTTGCGTCACTTGTTAAACCGAGACTTTCAACCCCCAAAGCATAAACAGTAAAGACGTAACGGTGCGCCGCATCGCCCGTAGGTGGGCAAGCACCACCGAATCCAGGCGCGCCAAAACTGGTTGTGCTCTGAATCGCAGCGGCGGGTGTAAGCGGCGATTTGAGTGCGGTGTTACCCGCGTTTTCTGGTAGCGATCGCGCCTGCTTGGCAATATCAAAAACCAACCAGTGCCACCAGCCACCGCCGGTTGGAGCGTCTGGGTCATAAACCGTCACGGCGAAGCTCTTGGTCCCCGCTGGCGGATTTTCCCATGCTAATTGCGGCGATATATTTTCGCCCGAACAGCCGAAGCCATTGAACACCTGACGCTCGGTAATCTGTCCCGACAGCGTGCTACTAGTCAAGGTAAAGCCCCCCGCAAGGGTCGACGGCGCCGAAAATACCGCGGCCCAAAGCAAAATGCGTAGTACGCAATGTCGCATATCAATCTCCCAGTTATACAATCGTCCAGTCGGCTATCCAGACAATAGACAGCCGTCGTTTTTATGAGGCAATAACAGCGGGCATTCGCTGCGGCGCGTATAGCGTCGAGATCGCAGCAAAAGATGCATCGCCAGCAAACTCGCATACTATCGATTTCGATCTAAAATTCAAGTGGCTATAGATGCCGTCATAAACAAGACCAGCGCCGCCAACTCACCGGTCAGTGGTCATCCTTGGGCAGCGGCTAAAATCCGCGCACTTTTGTACCCCAAATTGCCGACAGTACTCAGCGTCTGAAGGTCCAATTGCGGCGCAGAAAAAGCGATATAATGCCAGTGCACGCGCGCCGATAAATTGCTAAAGTAATCATTTTGAGCTAATCACACGCTGGTTGTAATTTGAACATAAGAGTCCATTTACCGACGGTCATATGAACAATCCCAACGCCGATAACATCGTGGTCGACTACGTAAAAGACCAACCCTTTCTGTCCTATGTGCGACCTGAGCAGGCGTGGTATGTGCGCTGGCTAATCGAGGCGGCGGAACGGTTTTTTGGCCGTTCGAAGATCGAAACGCTGTACCGGCAAGTAAAAACCCAAACATTCTCGATTGAAGGTTTTTTATCGGAAGCCTTTAGAATCGCCAAGATCGAACATCATTTCGACACGGCGCAATTAGCCAAGCTGCCGTCTAGCGGTCCTCTGGTGTTTGTCGCCAACCACCCCTTTGGCGTCATCGACGGATTAGCACTGTGCGATTTGGCGGTGCAGGCGCGCGGCGATTTCCGTATTTTGATCCATTCATTTTTGTGTCAAGACAGTGATCTGGCTGAGTATTTTTTGCCGGTCGACTTTAGCGAGTCAAAGACGGCAATAAAAAACAACATCCGTTCGAAACAAATTGCGCAACAGGCGCTACGCCAAGGCATACCCCTGTTGGTATTCCCCTCCGGCTATGTCTCCACAGCAGATCGCAAGGGCTTTGGCAAAGTAATCGACGCGCCCTGGACAACCTTTGCGGCGAAAATGATACGCGATGCGAACGCCACGGTAGTGCCGGTGTATTTCAATGGACAAAACAGTCGCATATTTCACATTGCCTCACAGTTTTCTGAAGCAATGCGCTCGGCGGCGCTGATGAATGAAGTCACTAAGCGTTTTGGCAAACCACTGCATACTCGGATTGGCGATCCACTCGACTGGGAGCAACTAGAGGCTGTCGGCAATCGCCAGCAATTAACAGAATTTCTCTACTTTCAGGTGCAAGCACTGGCCCGCGACGCGCAGCGCTGATGCCCATCAACCCAGCGTAAGGCCCAGCGCCATCAGCGGCCGCAGAATCTAGTCGGCGGACGCGGCGTAGCGATCGATAATCTGCTTGCCGAGGGCCATTTGATGAACTTGATCCGGCCCATCCGCCTGACGGCACCAGCGCGCGTAATTGAACGCCTCGGCCATGCAATAATCTTGGCTGAGCCCGCCGGCACCGTGAATTTGCATACAGCGGTCGACGATGGTTTGTACCATGATCGGCACGCTGGTTTTGGTTGCTGCAATCATGTCGACTGAGGCTGGAACGCCCTCTCGATCAATCTTTGCACTGGTTTGTAAGACCAGTAAACGGGCCATTTCAATTTCGCAAAAGCTCTTTGCTATCTCCTCGCGAATGGATTGATGCTTGCTCAGTTTGCGGCCGAAGGTGGTTCTAGAATCAGCGCGCTGACAGGCCAGCTCGAGGGATCGCTGAGCCGCGCCGATCAATCGCATGCAGTGGTGCATACGGCCCGGCCCGAGACGACCTTGAGCAATCTCAAATCCTCGCCCCTCACCGAGAAGTACATTTGACAGCGGCACGCGCACATCATCGAAAATAATTTCCGCATGGCCGAGCGGTGCATCATCGTAGCCGAGCGTTGTCAGCGATCGTACAAGCTGAATGCCGGGCGTGTCCTTGGGCACCAATACCTGCGTTTGCTGAAGATGGCGATTGCTGTTGTTGGGGTCCGATTTACCCATCACGATAAGAATTTTTGTGCGCTCGTTCATGGCGCCGGTAATAAACCACTTGCGACCGTTCAGTACCCATTCATCGCCCTTCTGGACGATGGCTAATTCAATATTGGTTGCATCGCTAGAGGCTACCTGAGGCTCAGTCATTGCGTAAGATGAACGAATCTCACCAGCCAAAAGCGGCGTTAACCACTGCTGGCGCTGCTCATCGGTGGCATAGTTCATAAAAACTTCCATATTACCGGTATCGGGAGCGTTACAATTAAATACCTCTGGGCACCAAAGAACCCGGCCCATAATTTCGGCTAGGGGTGCGTAGTCAAAATTTGAAAGCCCCCCGTGATCGCAATACTGGCTGTGGTTTTCAGGCACAAAGAGATTCCATAATCCGGCGTCTCGAGCGCTGCGTTTTAGCTCGTCCATCAATGGCAATGGCGCAAAGCGATTCTGCGCTGCGTCCAGTTGTTGCGCATAGCGTTCCTCATTTGGGTAGATATGCTGATCCATAAAATCGCTCAGACGCGCCTGCAATTGCAGAGATTTTTCACTGAAGCTGTACATGCTATCGATTACCTCAAAATTAAATCATGGGTTCACAGACGCTAGTTATCAACACCTAGGCCAGTCATAAAAATACAGTATAGAAATTTTTATAAAATCATCCAAATTTATTTCAGTGATAGGTTAGTATTGTGCAAATCAATAAAATAAAGCGAGCCTAGGGAATGCGATTAGAAAAGGTCGATTTAAATTTGTTTGTGGTCTTTGATGCCATTTATCGCGAGGGCAGTATCACCAAGGCGTCCATCGCGCTCAATTTGACCCAACCCGGGGTGAGCAATGCGCTGTCGCGGCTGCGCAAGGCCTTTGACGACCCGCTATTTGTCCGCACCTCTCTAGGCATGCAACCGACGCCGGTGGCTGACAATCTGATCATAGATGTGCGCCGCGCACTGGCGCTGCTCGGCCGCAGTATCGATGTCAACACGCGCTTTGACCCGGCGATCTCCGAGCGAACCTTTCGTATCGGCATGAACGATCTGGCGGCCTCGTTGATCCTGCCTGACTTGCAACAACGCATCAGTGCCGACGCGCGACATGTCGCGGTTGCCTGCTACTACCGCGACCGCAGTGCGGCAACCGAAGACCTGCGAACTGGTGCCATCGACCTACTGATCGACAGTCCTGAGGTAAATGCCAAAGAATTTGATCACCTGATACTCGGGCGCTTGGAGTACGTGGTGGCATGCCAAAAAAACCATGCACTGGCCGGTAAATCCCTGCCGTTGAGCGACTACTTAGCCGGCAGACACCTGCACGTGTCGAGCCGGCGCAGCGGTCGGGGGCAAGTGGATGTTGCTCTGCACGCCCTGGGACAACGCCGCAACGTGTCGATGCGCGTGCAACATTACTGGTTGGCGGCACGGATCATCGAAACCACAGACCTATTTTGGACATTACCCGAGTTGCTCGCCAATGTGCTATCAGTTGAAACCTATCGACTGCCGTTCGCGGTCGAACCTTTACGCTGGCATTTATACTGGCATAAAAACGCCGATCGAGATCCAGCCAATCTATGGATCAGACAGCTAGTGCTCGAAGTTGCAACGGAAAAACTGCACCACCAATGAACAATTGATGGTGCCATAGGCCAAACCGCTGGCTTCCCCGAGAGGCTTCCCCGAGGAGTATTTCTGAGCGGCATTAAAGTCCGCGTTACCAGCAGCATTACTGCCGAAAAGTCAGCGAATTACTGGCAATATAATCGATCAATGCGTTAAACAGCGGGTAGGCGTTAACCTCGTCGCGCACTCCTGTGAGCCCGTTGATGGGCGTCTCGCAGACAAATAGGTCGGTGGCGGTGAGCGGGTCGGTCAGGATTAACTGTTGGTAACGCCGTTTGGGGGTTTCGCGAACCGCCCAGCGTAGCCACAGAAAGGGCTGCTGATCACGAGCGGCACGATACAACCCCATGCGGTCGTTGACCGAGCCCACAGACTCCACCAGACTGGCGGCGATAATTCGTTTTTCCAGTTCATCGCGATCGATCAAGACGTCAAAATAGCCGATATTAGACACCATCGTACGGGTAAAATAACCACCCTCCAGCAGCAGCAACTGGCGCTGGGTATCCAGTTGTACATCGATCGCAGTCGCCACGTTTGCAGCGTGCTGAGTCGGGTAGTATCCGCTCGCCCAGTCCGGTGAGGCAACTTTAAACGCGCCGCTCGCACAACCGCACAGCGCTATGCACAGCCAGCCTATCCCTACAAATTTCACCTGCACCTCCCGGTAGCACTTTTGGATGAATGCGCTCGCCCCCCCGTCAATCCCGTCAATCCCGTCAATCCCGTCAATCCCGTCAATCGGTTACGCAAAACCAGCGCAAAATGAGTATAGACCAGTTTTCGGGGATCCGCGGTAGGGGTTTTGTGGCGTTTGAAAATTTTTCGGTATTATCCCAGTAGATCTAAAAATATTGTCTGCACTAAACGCTTACTTTAATCGAAACTTAAATAAAACCAAGGAAATTACCATGCACATAACAAGGATCGTTTCATTCCTCCGACCCCTAACCCTCTCAGTGGCGCTCACCGCGCTGCCTACAACGGCTTTAGCCGGCGCAAGCACCGCCAGTGATCTGTCTTACACCTACGTGCGCTTGAGTGCTTTTAAAGGTGAAGCGGACGCCATCGATATCGATGGTTTTGCCACCGATGCGAGCGTCTCCATATCAGAGCAATTTTACCTCACCGCCGGCTACGCAGAAACCAAGGCTGAGTCGACCTATGACTATGCCGACATCGATTTAGTAGGGTTTGGGATTGGCTTTCACGCGCCGATAGATAATGGCATCGATTTTATCGCCGAATTCGAATACGCGGACGCAAAAACTAATAATGGCTGGAATAGCGTTAGCGATAGCGCTTACGGGTTAAACTTTGGGTTTCGTGGCATGGACACAGGGGCGTTAGAGTGGCGAATGGGTCTTCAAATAGTCGATGTTAGCAGTAAGGCTTCGACCAGCGGCTACATTGGCGCGGATTATTTTGTCACCGATACTATATCCCTCGGCCTCGACTACGAGAAAAGTAAAGACAGCGACGCCATCTCGGTGAACGCGCGCTA
>CAJIZO010000018.1 GCA_905181995.1 Flavobacteriaceae bacterium TMED48 | reverse complement strand
GCTGCTTTTAATGGCATCTAACGGTCACGCTGCCTTGACCGCGTCTATCGACCGCAGCTCGGTCTATGATAACGAGAGCGTGCAACTAACGCTCCGCGTAGACGCGCAAGTTGGCAACGTACAACTGGATGTCAGCGCTCTCAATAGCGACTTCGAAATTATCTCCAACAACCGGCAACAGCAGTACACCGTCAGTAATGGTCGTGCGAAATCATCCACCGAGTGGAATCTGGTGCTTATCCCGCGTCGTACCGGCAACCTAGTGATTCCGTCACTCAAGTTGCTCGGCGAAGTCAGCAATGCGCTGGAATTAAAGGTTCAACCGAGCGCAATTCGCTCATCCACCAGTGCCAATGTGCGACCGATCTTTGCCGAGGCGATGGTCGACAAAGACAGCGTGTATGTGCAACAACAGATCTTGTTGACGCTGCGGCTTTATACCTCGGTTTCACTGACCGACTACAACCTAACGCCGCTCACCGTCGACGGAGCCATCGTGCGACAGGTGGCTGAAAATCAATATCAAAAGCGCGTCGATGGGCGCGACTATCTGGTCATCGAAGTACGCTTCGCAGTCTTCCCGCAAACCAGTGGCGAATTGACCATTCCAGCACAACGCTTTGGTGCGTTTGAAGCCCCCCGCCAACGCCAATTTGGCGGCTTTAGTCAGCGCGGCAATCAGGTCTTGCGCAATACCGACAGCAAACAAATCGAGGTATTGCAGCGGCCCGCACAAATCGCCGGAGATCAGTGGATGCCAAGCGCGCAGGTGGAACTGACCGAAACCTGGAGTAGCGACCTTGGCGAGCTCCGCGTCGGCGAGCCCGTCACCCGCAGCATTACCATCACCGCCGAGGGGCTCACCGGCGCGCAAATTCACCCGCTAAACTTCGCCGCCGCTGATGACCACCGCGTCTATCCAGACAAGGCGCAATTGGAAACCCGCAATACTGACGATGGTGCGCTGGGTGTGCGCATAGAATCCATGGCGTTGGTACCCAACCGCGAAGGACAGATCCAGCTCCCCGCGCTCGAGGTCGCGTGGTGGAACACGCGCACTGGACAACCCGAACGCACGGTTCTCGCGGGGCGCGTACTGCAAATAGCCGCCGCCGCTGCAGAACGCCAAGCGAGTTTGCCGACATCGGCGGTGCCGGGCGCCGAAACGCCACTCGAGGCATCCGCTGCGCCGGAGAATGTGGCGCAGCCCTCGCGCCTACTAATGATCTCTCTATCGGCCAACGCGCTGCTGTTAAGTGCGTTTGCCGGCCTGTTACTACTGCGCACAAGAGGCGCAGTACAGCCGCCCACCAAGAACCTCGATAGGCCCGCTCAAAATCGCCCAGGTCTCAAGCAACAACTTAAAACCATGCGTCGCGAAGCGGCTGAAAATAATTTACTCGGTATGCGTCAAAGCATTTTACAGTGGGGGCAAACGCTATTGCCGGATACGCCGCCAAAAACATTGCAAGCGCTCGCTGAGCAGTTACAGGACAGCATTTTACGCACCGAGTTTGCCGCGCTCGACGCTCACTTGTACGATCAGAAAAGTTCTGCAACCATCGATTTAGATCGCCTTTTCGATCAACTCGGACGACAGACGGTACAGCCAACCACAACGCAGCGAAGCGGCGAGCGGCCGCTGCAACCTCTCTATCCAACCGGCGGGAGTCGATAACGCCAGTCACTGGTGGTAAGCTTTGCGGAACAGCTAGTTGGCTAAGCCCGAGAGCGTCGGCAATCGGAAAAAACAACTTCAACAATGGGACTCCCGATGAGTAATCCTCCTCAAAAAAAACCACACCGAGACTACTGGCGGGCCAATCTTAGCTTGCTCGCCAAGCTGTTATCTATTTGGTTTATGGTATCGTTCGGCTGCAGTATTCTCTGGATCGACTGGCTCGATCAATTTTCATTTTATGGTTTTAAGCTGGGCTTTTGGTTTGCGCATCAAGGCGCTATTTTAGTTTTTGTGGTACTTATTTTTGTCTATGCATGGCGCATGAAAGCACTCGACAGACAGTTTGACGTAGCCGATTCAGACCACCATCCTGAGAAAACATCGTGAGCACTCAAGCACTGACCTACCTGCTGGTCGGATTGTCCTTTGCGCTTTATATCGGCATCGCAATTTGGTCGCGGGCGGCTTCCACTAAAGACTTCTACATTGCCGGGGGCGGGATTCACCCCTTAGCCAATGGCATGGCCACCGCGGCCGACTGGATGAGCGCGGCGTCTTTTATTTCCATGGCCGGGATCATTTCCTTTATCGGCCGCGATGGCTCGGTGTATCTATTGGGCTGGACCGGGGGCTATGTGTTACTGGCGTTATTGCTCGCCCCCTACCTCCGCAAATTTGGCCGTTTTACCGTTCCCGATTTTATTGGCGAGCGCTACTATTCGCAAACCGCGCGAATGGTCGCGGTGGTCTGTCTGATCTTTGTATCGTTCACCTATGTCGCGGGTCAAATGCGCGGTGTTGGCATTGTGTTCTCGCGCTTTCTCGAGGTTGAGGTCGAGACTGGCGTGATCATCGGCATGGCGGTGGTCTTCATGTACGCGGTGCTTGGCGGCATGAAAGGCATCACCTACACCCAAGTCGCGCAGTACTGCGTACTGATTTTCGCCTATATGGTACCGGCAATTTTTATATCCTTAATGATCACCGACAACCCCATCCCTCAACTCGGGTTTGGCGCGGAGGTCAACGATGGATCGCAACAATCGGTGTTGCAAAAACTCGACAGCGTACTGACAGAACTCGGATTTGATCGCTACACCGAGGGCAGTAAATCGACCATCGATGTATTTGCGATTACCGCCGCCCTGATGTTTGGCACGGCCGGCTTACCGCATGTATTGGTGCGGTTTTTCACCGTGCCAAAAGTATCCGACGCGCGACTATCAGCTGGCTATGCGCTAGTTTTTATCGCCATTCTTTACACCACTGCGCCCGCGGTCGCGGCCTTTGCGCGGCTCAATCTGATCGATACGGTGAACAATACGCCCTACGCTGAAGCGCCCGCATGGTTTAGCCAGTGGGAGGACACCGGACTGGTTGCGTGGCAGGACAAAAATGCCGATGGCCGCATGCAATACCGCGCCGGGAGCGCCCTATCGCCAACCAAACCGGCGTTCACTGGTGCCCGAGGCGAACTTGGCGAGCGCCTACTGAGCAATGCACCCACGGACAGTGCCAACGAGGTCTATATCGATCGCGATATTATCGTCCTCGCCAACCCGGAAATTGCCGGATTGCCCGGCTGGGTGATTGCATTGGTTGCCGCGGGTGGTGTCGCCGCTGCGCTGTCGACCGCAGCGGGCCTGCTGCTGGTTATCTCAAGCGCGATATCCCACGACCTGTTAAAACAGACGCTGATGCCGCAAATAAGTGAACAGCAAGAACTACTGGCGGCTCGACTGGCCGCGGCAGTCGCCGTCTGCATCGCTGGGCTGTTTGGTATCTACCCACCGGCGTTCGTAGCCCAAGTAGTCGCTTTCGCCTTTGGACTGGCCGCCGCTTCGTTATTCCCAGCGCTTTTACTGGGCATTTTTTCCACCTCGGTGAACCGCGAGGGCGCGATTGCCGGCATGCTATCGGGACTGACCTTTACCTTTGCCTACATCGTCTACTTCAAGTTCGCCATGCCGCAACTAAATAGCGCCGAACATTGGCTGTGGGGCATTTCGCCCGAGGGCATCGGCGCGCTTGGCATGCTGTTAAACTTCGCCATTGCGATATTGATAAGTCGCGTCACTGCGCCACCGCCCGCCGACGTCCAAGCGTTGATCGAGACCATCCGCATCCCAGCGAGCAAGTGAATCAAGCCCGAGGCGGCCCTTGCACCTACAGGGATTTGGTGACAATTTCCTGAATATCCTTGGCCAAGCCGCCGTGGTCCGCAACCTGTTGCAGCGCATGGCGCATGGCCTCACCATGCGGCTCTGCAAACTTTCTCCAGCGCGTCAGTGGTGTTACCAAGCGCGCCGCAACTTGCGGGTTAATGGCGTTTAATTGGGTGATATACCGCGCTAGAAATGCATAACCACTGCCGTCTGGGGCGTGAAAATTTACCAGATTAGCTTGGCAAAAGGCGCCGATCAGACTGCGCACCTTGTTCGGGTTTGTAATACTGAAATGTGCGTGTTCGAGCAATGCCTCAACCCGAGCCAAGCCGCCCGCCTGAGGATTTGTTGCCTGTATCTGCAACCAGAGATTAATCACCAAGGCCTCATCTGACCACTGCTTTTCAAATGATTCTAGCGCGCGACTGGCGAAATCGCCGGCGGTTGGACAATTGACCAGCGCTCTGAGCGCTGCCGATTGATCGGTCATATTGTCGGCTGTTTGAAATTGCTGCCATGCCAACTGAACGCCAACATCGGTCAACATCAAATAATCCAGCGCCGCATTTTTTACACTGCGACTGCCAATTTGCTGCGCCTCAGGACTGTAATTTTGTTGCTGATTGTGCCGCTCATAGAGCCTTTCCAAAGGAGCTTGCAACATCCCCGCCAACGTCGCCCTAACGAACTGACGACCGTCGTGCACTGCGATAGGATTGACCTCGGCGCCGGTCTCATGCAACAGAGCCTCGCCCGGCAGCTGTAGCATCAAGGCGACCATCGCCGCGTCCAGCTCGGCGTCGTCCAGCAGGCCTTGGTAGGCGTCAACCAGCGTGCCATCGAGTTCTAACGGTAAATCGTGCTGGCTGTTAAACGCCTGCTGCTGAAGAATATTGAGCGCTAACTGTTGACCCGCATCCCAGCGATTAAAGCCGTCGCTGTCGTGAGTCATCAGGTGCGCGAGTTGCGCGCTGGTGTATGGGTAGTGCAGTTTGACCGGCGCGGAGAACCCTCTCAATAGCGATGGCACCACCTCGCCAGCCACATTTTCGATCACCACCTGCTGCTCAGCCTCGGTCACATCAATCACCAATTGCTGATCACCGGCGGCGTTCAGCGGCGCATCGGAGCCATCGGCTGACAACAGACCGAGCACGACTGGAATCAGGAAGGGCGCTTTATCGGTCTGTCCGGGGGTGTCTGGACAGTGCTGTTGAAACTTGAGCGTCAGTTCTCGGCGCTCCTCAGAATAGCTCGAAGTCACATCCAGACGCGGCGTTCCAGATTGCTTGTACCAGAGTCTGAACTGGCTCAAATCTCGACCACTGGTCTCCTCCATAGCAACGACAAATTCTTCGATGGTCACCGCCTGTCCATCATGGCGCTGAAAATACAGGTCGGTAGCCTGCCGAAACAGCTGACTGCCGAGCATACTGTGTAGCATACCGACAATTTCGGCACCCTTTTCATAGATGGTAACGGTGTAAAAGTTATTTATCTCCATATAGGAGTCCGGCTGAACCGGGTGCGACATCGGCCCACCATCCTCGGCAAACTGATGGGTGCGTAAAAATGCGACATCCTGAATCCGCTTGACCGTCGGCGAGTTCATGTCGGCTGAAAATTGCGCGTCGCGAAAGACTGTAAAGCCCTCTTTCAGGCTCAGTTGGAACCAATCCCGACAGGTGACGCGGTTACCCGACCAGTTGTGAAAATATTCGTGAGCGACGATCGCCTCGACGTTTTGAAAAGACGCATCGGTGGTGGTCGCCGGGTTGGCAAGTACCGCGGAGGTATTAAAAATATTGAGTCCCTTATTCTCCATCGCCCCCATATTAAAGTCATCGACCGCAACGATCATGAAAATATCCAAGTCGTACTCGCGTCCATAGACTTCTTCGTCCCAGCGCATCGACTTCTTAAGCGATGTCATCGCATGCGCGCATTTATCGGTGTCCTTGTCCTCGACAAATATTTGCAGCGCCACGGTGCGTCCACTGCAGGTCACAAAACTGTCCTCGATCACGCTTAGCGAGCCGGCCACAAGCGCAAACAAGTAGGCCGGCTTTACAAACGGATCATGCCATACAACTCGGTGCCGCCCATCGCTCAAAATCTCGCGCGTGGTTGGATTTCCATTCGACAAGAGCACCGGGTAACGTTGCGCATCGGCGACTATTTCGGTGCTGAATTCGGACATGATATCCGGCCGGTCGAGATAAAAAGTGATCTGTCTAAACCCCTGGGCTTCGCACTGACTGCAAAACATTCCACGGGATTGATAGAGTCCGTTAAGCGCAGTATTAAGTTGCGGTTGAATGTGCACCACGCTCTCCAACAGCGCCTGCTCCGGGAAATCAAAAATAGCCAGCGTCTCGCCATCGCGGCGATAATCGTCATCGCCAAGTAGTCGTCCATCGACGCTGAAACTCTGCAACTGCAGGTCGACGCCACCATCGAGCAGTAGCGTCCGATCGGCGTTTGGTTGGCACTGTGGATTGCGTCTGATGGCCATTTTTGCGCGCACCACGGTGATCTCATCGCCCAATTCAAAAGACAAATCTGTTCGATCGATTAAAAAATTCGAAACTTGGTAGTCGCTCAGATAAATGGACTTGGCTATTGCGTCTTTCACGGTATTCTCCTGTGGCCACGTTAGGCTACTTCACGTTAGGCTACTTAATGGTTAGCCAAGGGGTGTTTAAAAGGACTAAATTTTTGATTGCCATGTCGCAGTATAGCTGAATTAACCGCGCTTCTAGGAATGCCACACCAGTGGTTTCTCATCGTCGTCGGGCAGCTCACAGGCGCTATTTTTGGGCGGCACATAACCCGTTCTTTGCGTTTCGGGTTGACGCATTTCGTAGGCGATCACCGCCTGCATACACAGCTCTCGCTGCTCGTCGCTCAGGCGCCTTCCATCGGGCCACTTGCCAATCTCAATGGCGCGCTTGAAGGCCTCATAGATCGCCGGCGTTAGCGTTTCGAGCAGTTGTTTAAATTCCATATCATTGACCTCAAAATCTCAACCATAGGCTAGGCTGTAAAAGCGAGTGATATACGCAGGCTATTGCCGATTGGCGCGCTTGTGGGATTCGACGTAGCCAAAAATCAGACCGAGCGCCATCCCCGCCAACAAACCACATAGATGCGCCGCATTGGCGATGCCTACTCCGAGTAAAAAATCCAACACGCCAGTCATACAAATCAACAACCAAGCAAGCATAAACCCAACCAATTCGCGGGGTAGGGCATAAATCGGGCGCGGAAATATGGCATGGTGTATCCAAAGGTATCCGAGCAGGCCATAGATCACCCCCGACATGCCGCCAAAACGCACCGATCCGGTCCATAGGTATTGGCCGACATTGGATGCTATGGCTATCGCGACGATCAGCATCAGGGCTTGAATTGAGCCCGCAGCGCGCTCAATCTTACTGCCTAAGAGCCCTAACCAAAGCGCATTAAAAATCAAGTGTAGAGCACCAAAATGAAGAAATATCGGCGTGATTAAGCGCCAATAATGGCCATCTTCCATGCCTCCGAACAACAACATTTTCGGCACTGGAAAGCCATAGCTACCAAACGCGTAACCCACCAATGACAGCGCCAACAACACACTGATCAACGGGTTGGCGAGCGCTGAAAGTCGCGCTTTATCGACCATGCTTGGGGGACTCGGATCACCTAAATCATTCACCGTCGGCAACCACTCCAAGGCGACTGCCCCAGCCCAACTTGGATCGACAAACGCTGTAAAAATTATTATCCCGCGGGTGAATCAAGGTGATTTCTTTGGCATGCTTAGCGATACGAATAATGTCACCAGGTTGCGTGGTGTAATCATTGTGTCCATCGCAGGTAATCTGCGGCATCAATTCATTTCTCGTTCCGACGCGCAATTCGATGCGCGCACTGCCCTGCAATGCTATGGCGCGACTGCTCAGGGTGTGGGGGTTGAGCGGCACTACTACGATCGCGTCCAGTTCTGGAAACAGCAACGGCCCCCCGGCGGACAACGCATAGGCTGTGGATCCCGTCGGGGTCGCGACAATTAAGCCATCTGAGCGCTGACTGTAAACAAATTCGTTGTCTACATAGAGTTCAAATTCTAACATTCTCAGCGGCATACCAGGGTGCAATACGATATCGTTTAAGGCCGTCCCAGTAGCAATAATACTGCCGTTGCGAATAATCGTCGTCTCCAGCATAAATCGCTGAGTGCGTTGGTATTCGCCGCGAACCACCGGCATAACACGGTGTTCAATATCCTCGGGAGAGATATCGGTCAAAAACCCTAGACGCCCACGATTTATCCCCAGTAACGGAATACCGGTTGCCGCGACTTTGCGAGCCATACTCAGCATGCTGCCGTCGCCACCGACCACAATGGCCAGATCAATGTTACCCGGAAAGTCGTCAATCGTTCGTTGGACCGCCGCCGTACGACCCATCATCTGTGCCGTGCGGGATTCGAACACCACTTCCAAACCGGCATCTAATAAAACGCCCTCAAGCTTGCATAGGGAATCTTTGACCGCGAAAATATCGAGACTTGCAAGGAGTCCAATACGATTAAACTTGAACATAAAATTATCGCTTCCGATTGACAGGACGACCGTTCGCCATGACCTAACAAACCGTAAAATTGCAGTTATGCCACGCATCATAACCACTCGGGTCATTTTTTTCATTAGTCGCAAACAGCCTTTCGGCACACCCTTTGTGATGCTCGCGAAATCACCTCGCAACAAACCCATAAATTTAATCGTAGGGCGCAAAATCACTTGTTTAGTCACCGCCAAATGATCGACAATAATAAGTGAACTAATACCGCTACAGGCCATGGAGGGATTGTCGTGACAATGAAGATTAATACCGACCTCAAGCAAACAGTCGGCGTGCATTTCCAAGACAATGACTGGCGAGCCTCGCCCATAAAAGAAGTCCGCCGCAAGATGCTCGAGCGCCACACCGCGATATCTGGGATCGCCACCAGCTTGGTCGAATACCAAAAAAATAGTTGCTTTACCGAGCATACCCATACCTACGGCGGAGAGTTTTATGTACTCGACGGCGTATTTTCCGACGAACATGGCGATTATGTCGCTGGCACCTACGTGCGCCATCCTCCCGGCACCTCTCATTCACCGGCGGTAAACCTCGGCTGCACCATCTTCGTCAAACTTGGACAATTCCAACCGGGCGACGATACACCCGTGATCGTAGACACCGGCCGAGCAAGCTTTCAAGCGTTGCCGGAGCGACCCGGCGTTAACGTACTACCCTTGCACCAATACCGCGACGAGCAGGTGGCGGCGGAAATTTGGAGTGCCCAGCAATCGGTATCACTGGCCAATACCGGCGACATCGAGATATTGGTGTTGGCGGGATCGTTCACCTATCGGGAAGAATCGTTTGACGCTCTAGACTGGCTGCGTTTACCCATCGGGGAACCCTTGCACGCGCAAGTAGCCAACGTCGACTGCAACGTCCTCCTCAAGCGCGGCCACCATATCGGGCATGGATTGGCTGTAGATTGAAAAAATAGTTGCCACCTCAGCAATAACTAAGAACGCGCCTTTGCGAATGCGCAGTCATGCAACCGCTGGCTCGCGCTACCAGGCCTTAATTCGCGGCGATTATCACCCGCAAGATCGATCGCGATGGCTGGATTCGACCACCGCGCTTGAGACATAATAACCGCTTAGGCAATAGCTTTAGGAACTAGCATGTCGAACAGAACCTCGCCGGTTGGCCCAGGCACAGATGCATCGGTCAGATCGATTGCGCTCATCGGCATGCCCGGCTCGGGCAAGAGTACGCTAGGTATACTGCTGGCTAAAAAGCTTGGCTGGCATTTTTTAGACACCGATATCGGCATCCAAACCCGCGCCGGAGAGACCCTACAGCAGATCGTCGACGATCGGGGCTATATGCATCTGAGAACCCTAGAGGAGCAAATACTCCTAGAGGTTCCCCTGTCCCAATGCGTCATCGCCACCGGCGGTAGCGCGATTTATTCGACCGCGGGCATGGCGCATATTAAAACCATGGCGACAATCATCTATCTACAGGTGTCGGTTGACCAGCTACAGCGTCGCATCGACGACTACGGCCAGCGAGGCATCGCCCGGCGCCCTGAACAAAGCTTTGAGGATTTGTATCTCGAGCGCGAGCCTTTGTACCGCCAGTACGCCGACATCACCGTGGACTGCGGCGAGTATTCGCCGCAGCAGATGATCAAAAAACTAGCACTAGCGCTCGAAGGTTAAGCCAACACCGCGCGCATCGATTCGGCTAGGTAATCGATATTACTGGTGTTGATTCCGGCCAAATTCACCCGCGTCGACGAGACGATGTAGATACCATATTGCTCTCTCAATCGATCGACCTGCTCGGTGGAGATACCCAAAAATGAAAACATGCCTCGCTGCTGTTGAATATGACTAAAGTCCAACCCGCCATCGTTTTGCTGTATGCGCTCGGTTAACGCCCGACGCATCGCGTTGATGCGCTCGCGAACCTCGTCCAATTCGGCACTCCACTCGGAGCGAAGTTGATCATCGCCCAAAATCATCGCCACCAATAGCGCACCGTGTGCCGGCGGCATAGAGTATATCTGTCTTGCGACCGACATCGCTTGGCTGGCGACTATATCGGCCTGCGCCGGCGTCGCCGACACAAAGGTGATTGACCCCGTGCGCTCGCGATAGAGACCAAAATTTTTCGAGCATGAAGAAGCGATAATCATCTCCGGAAGTTTCTCCGCCAAACTCCGAACACCATAGGCGTCGGCTTCAAGGCCCTCCCCCAATCCCTGATAAGCGGTATCAATATAGGGAACAAAACCGCGCTCCAATGCCAGATCGCCAATCTCATCCCATTGTGCCTTGCTCAAATCGGCCCCGGTTGGATTGTGGCAACAACCGTGCAGCAGCACGATGTCGCCCGCAGGAACACCCCGCAGGGTTTCCATCATGGCGTCGGCATTGATTTTTCGCGCGGCAATATCGTAATAGGGGTATTGCTCAATGGTTAGACCTGCGCCACTCAGTAGTGGTACATGATTGGGCCAGGTAGGTACGCCTATCCACAGTTTGGCGTTCGGTTTGGCCCGAAAAATTAATTCACCACCCACCCGAAGAGCCCCCGAGCCACCCGGCGCTTGAAGCGTGCGTACCCGGTTGGCAGCGACGGCGCTGTGTTGAGCGCCCAACAACAACTCTAAAATAAGCTCGTTGTAGCGTGGATCGCCAGCGATACCTTGATAGGCCTTGGTGTCCTCTAATTCCATCAGGCGCGCCTCGGCATCCTTGACCGCGCGCATGACCGGCGTATGCCCCCGATCATTCATGTAGACACCAACCCCTAGATCGATTTTCTGCTCGCGGGGATCAGCCCTATAGTCTGCCATTAGACCCAGAATGGGGTCCATTTTTGTCGCGCTTAAGTGTTCGAACATCGTGCGATTCCTCAATCTTTTAATGGATGAAATAAAGCTCTCTAAGTTACCAAACCAAGGGTCCGTAAACGTCGGAACCCCGCATAAACTGTTCTACCAATTGGTTAAATTCCTGAGGTTTTTCGGCGTGCAACCAGTGACCCGTTCCGCCGATCACCTCGACGCTTGAACGCGGAAACAGCCGTCGGATCTCGTCTCGATGCTTGCTTTGAATATAGGCCGAATTTTCACCCTTGATGAAAAGCGTCGGTTGATCGTAGTGGTCGCCCTCAGGAGCGGCCATCAAACCTTGAAAATAATGCGCGGCAATAGCCGAGAGGTTCAATCGCAGGCGATATTTGCCATCCTCACCGCGCAGTAAATTTTGCAACAAAAAACCTCGCACACCAGAATCGTTTTCGTAGGCAGCTAAAATGCTGTCCGCCTCTTTACGATCCCCTATCTCGCTCTGTTCGATAACACCTAATGCTTCAATAATCGGGCTGTGGCTCTGCACATAGCGCACCGGTGCTATGTCAGCCACCACCAGTTTTGCAACCCGTTCAGGATAGCTCAACGCCGCCTGCATGGCCACCTTGCCACCCAGAGAGTGTCCGAGTAACGCCGCACGTTCAATCCCTAGAGAATCGAGCGTCGCAACGACGTCCGCAGCCATACTCGAAAGATCCATCGACGGGTCGTGGGGCGACCCACCATGATTGCGAAGATCGACATTCAGCGTCCTGAAGTTTTCGCCGAGAGCCCTCGCCACCGACCCCAAGTTGCCCAATGAGCCAAACATGCCGTGCATCAGCACCACCGCCGAACCGCTGCCCCGCTCGCGGTGATTGAGTAGCATAGCGCTCATTTAGATGGCTCAGATCGAGCGCGCAATTGACGGTACTTGTCTTTATTTTTTTTACCTTTGGCATAGAGGGCCGGCCGCAACAGGCGTCGCAACGACGGAAAGAGGTAGCTCACCGCGCTCAATTTTCCGCTCGCCGCGGGCATCGCTATCTCGTTTCGAGGTCCCCTGGCGAGCGCCATTACGGCTTCGGCGACTTGCTCTGCGCTACTCATTGGCTGTGAAAACACGATATCTTCCACCGCATCCATGTCGTCCATAATAAATCCCGTATCAATTGGCCCCGGCGATACCACCCCCACTTGCACACCACTGCCGCGCAGTTCGTCGGCAATGGCAAAGGCAAAGGCACGCAAACCGGCCTTGGTTCCCGAGTAAGTCGCGGCGCCTGCCAGGGGTGACATCCCAGCGAGCGAGCCGACCATGACGATCGCACCCGACCCAGCGCGGCGCATCAATGGCAGTGCCGCAGTCGATAGGTACATGGGGGCGCGAATATTGACATCTGCCATCTGCGCAACCGCACGCGCAGGTATTTTTTCCAAGGCGCCGCGCTGATGCATACCGGCGTTATTGACCAGCACATGCAGCTCGCCAAAGGTCGCCTGCGCCTCAGCTAGCAGCGCATCACACTGCGCGAGATCGGCAACGTCAGTCGGCACACCGATGACCCGTGTCTGAGCGCGCAGTTCATTGACCATCGCTTCCAGCGCCTCGACACCGCGTGCAGCCAACACCAGGTTGGCACCCGCCGCGGCAAATGCTCTGGCGCAGGCGGCCCCGACACCGGCTGACGCGCCGGTAATCACCACCGTCTTGTCGACAAACCCATCGATCATATGCATTCTCCCATTAGCCCTTAAGCAATAAATTATACCCGATTCATCAGCTGTTTTTATCCAGTAGAGCCTCGAGCGCAATCCCCAACTCGGGGTACTGAAAGCGAAAATCAGTAGCCAATAGTGCCTCCGGTAACACGCATTGCCCTTGGAGTAACAGCTCGTCAGCCATTTCGCCAAATAGCAGACGCGCCATCACCGCAGGCATTGGCAGCGCTGCTGGTCGCCGCAACGCGCGACCCAACTCACGACTGAACTGACGATTGCTCACCGGTGCAGGTGCGGTGGCATTCACCGGCCCACTGAGCGTCGGGTGATCTATGCAATGTGTGATTAAAGCCACCATATCGTCGCGATGAATCCACGACATATATTGCTCGCCATCACCCATAGGACCGCCCAAGCCCAAACGAAAAGCTGGCAACATCCGTGCCAGCGCGCCGAGCTCACCCAACACGATACCGGTACGCAGATAACACACCCGACTACCAAGGCGTTCAAAGCCGCTGGCGGCGACTTCCCAGCGATGACAAAGGGTATGGGAAAAACCCTCTGTCGCGGTCGATGACTCGTTTACCGGCTCCGTTCCAGGACCATAATAACCGATGGCCGAACCACTAATGACCTGTTTTGGCGGCGTGTTACGTCGACTAAAAAAGTCTACCAAAGCCTCGGTAAAATCGACTCGACTGGTGAAAAATTTGCCCTTGCGCGCCGCGCTCCACCACCCATCCCCGAGCGGCTCACCCGCCAAGTTGACCACCGTATCGAAGTGTGTGTCGGCATCGATATCCTCCAGGCTCGCACACAGCCGCACCGTTTCGGGAACAACACTGGCGGCGGCCGTGACATTCCGCGTCAATAACGTCACTGAGATTCCCGAGCGAATCGCAGAACGGCAAAAATGGCGGCCAATAAACCCGCTTCCTCCGGTCAGTAATAAAGACTTTGCCGGCATAGGATAGACCTCAGATAGACTTATAAATAGGAACAAAATTGTACCACAGAGGAAAAATTTTCTTTGCCGCCGAATATCCAAATTGATACCATAAGCGGCTTTCCAAGTCGTCGTTTGACATCGTCTCTCCTCCGAGTTGATCGCGTCGCGAGCGATGCACAAATAACCACCGACAATGGCCAACAAGGCGCAAATTATGAAGCTTGCCGATACCGTACTAGCGGTTAACAACGACCTACCGATTCGCACCGATAGTCCAGTCCACAGCGGCAAAGTTCGCTCGGTATATTGGTTGTCCAATGCCGATAGTGCGCGACTTATCGAGCAACATAATTACCCTTTGGCGGCCGATGCCCCATTGGCAATCATGGTGATCAGCGATCGCATCTCCGCCTTTGAGTGTATTTGGCACGGCGATGACGAAATGCATGGCGTGCCCGGAAAGGGCGCGGCCCTAAACGCCATTTCCAATCATTGGTTTGGTTTATTTCGCGAACAGGGATTGGCTGACAGTCACATAGTTGACATTCCCCACCCACTGGTATGGATCGTACAAAAGGCTCGGCCGGTCATGATCGAAGCCATAGGCCGACGCTACATCACCGGATCGATGTGGCGAGCCTATGCCGCCGGGGAGCGCAATTTTTGTGGCATCGACCTGGAAGATAACTTGCAGCGCGATCAGTTGTTGAGCGACCTGTTGATCACACCCTCGACCAAGGGGATCTTAAAAGGTATTCCCGGTGTTCCAGAGGTCGACGATGTCAACATTACCCGCACCGACATCGAGGCGAACTATCGCCAATTTAATTTTAACCGGCGCGATGACATCGCAACGTATGAACAACTGCTTAGCGATGGCTTTGCCTTGATTGAGCGCGAATTGCGCCAGCATGATCAGCTGTTTGTGGATACAAAATTTGAATTCGGCTACGTGACTAATCGCGAGGGTCACGAACAACTCATCTATATGGATGAAGTTGGCACCCCCGATTCATCGCGTATTTGGGATGGCTCGAACTACCGCAACGGCAAAGTCGTGGAAAACTCTAAAGAAGTCTTTCGCCAACTGCTCCTCGAACACTTTCCCGATCCAGATATACTGCTCAACAAGCAGCGCATGCCCGAGCGACTCGCGCTGGCTGAAGACAATCCCCTGCCGCGAGCTATGATGGAAAAAGTCTCAGAGACTTATTTGCAATTAGCGGAAAAAATCACCGGCCAACCGCTGCATTTATCAGACAATCCACGGGCTGAAATTATCGACGTCTTAAGCAGTAAATACGCGCTCATAGATACCGATGTATAATTGCTCGACCGAGGGCCGCCGACGTTTGGGAACAGTGCCTGAATCGGCGGCTAAACCCATAGCAGCTGAGATCCGCAAGTCATGACATCGGAACAACAAGAAATCACCATAGACCTACCCAAACTGTTCAACCTGAGCGCAAATTTGTTGGTCGCTAGTTTTCAACGACAGTCCGAAGAGAACCTTAAACGCCTTTTCAAAGAACTCAAGCAAGGTGGTCGAGTGGATGCTGGACAGATCACTGCTGAACAGAGCGGCGCGGTTATTCCGGTGCAGTTACAACTCGAGCGCAGCGCCTACAAGGGGCAATTCAATCTGCCCCATTTTAGCGCCGCCATCGATATGCTACTGCAAAAATTGGCCGGCGAAGTCCGCAAAGATCCGCAACTTCGCGAGCTGCGCACGCTGTCCAGCCCCGATAACCGCGAAATTGTCTTTAACATCCCCGCCGGCATTAAAATCGGCACCGAACTCAACGTACTGATGCTCTCGGTACTGCCCTGCGAAGACAGTCTCGTGGTGCGCTTATTATTTGTCGATGGCGAACAATTCGAAGGACAAGACTAGCCCGCGCGGGGAGTCCGAATCACCCATACTGAGGCGTTTTCAGTCGCTTTAATCGGCAGCAAAAAATACCGGCCCGGCAGTCTCAAGGCGGCTGGATATGATTGTTCCAGGCTCAAGCGAGCCGCCCAAAATCAGGCTCGCCAATGGATTTTCAACCAACTGTTGGAGCGCTCGCTTAAGCGGTCTAGCGCCGTACAACGGATCATACCCGGCCTGCAAAATATGCTCCACCACCTCCTCGCTGAGATCTAATTGCAATTCACGCTCCTGCAAGCGATGCGTGAGGTGAGTTAACTGGATATCTGCAATTGCGCGCATCGCCTCGCGTTCAAGCGGGTGAAACACTACAGACTCATCAATCCGATTGATAAACTCGGGGCGAAAGTGTTGCGCTACCACGTCCATCACTGCCGATTTCATCAGCGAATAGTCGTCGTCACCAGCGAGCACTTGGATGATGTCGGAACCTAGGTTAGAGGTCATCACCACCACGGTATTGGCAAAGTCGACGGTGCGCCCCTGACCATCCGTCAAGCGACCGTCGTCCAACACCTGCAGTAAAATATTAAATACATCGCTGTGGGCCTTTTCGATCTCGTCGAGCAGTATCACCGAATAGGGTCTGCGACGAACCGCTTCGGTTAGATACCCCCCCTCATGGTAACCGACATAGCCCGGTGGCGCACCGACAAGTCGCGCCACCGAGTGTTTTTCCATAAACTCAGACATATCGATGCGCACCATGGCCTCTTCTGTATCGAACAGGAACTCCGCTAACGCCTTACACAACTCGGTCTTGCCGACACCGGTCGGACCGAGGAATAAGAACGATCCATTCGGCCTGCTGGGATCTGACAAACCAGCCCGCGAGCGGCGCACCGCGTTTGACACCGCCGTCACCGCCTCGCTTTGGCCAATCACACGACGTCCCAAGTGGCGCTCCATATCGAGCAGCTTTTGGCGCTCACCATCGAGCATTTTAGCGACCGGAATACCAGTCCAGCGAGCCACGACCTCGGCTATTTCGGCCTCGGTCACCCGGTTTTTTAACAACTGTTTTTCGTGCATTTCCCGCTCGCTTGCCGTCGCGAGTTGCACCTCTAGCTGCGGAATAAGGCTGTACTGAATCTGCGCCATTTTTTCTAGATCGCCAGCTCGATAGGCAATTTCCAAATCCAGTCGCGACTGTTCCAGCCGGCTCTTAATGTCGGTCGTACCTTGCAAAGAGGCTTTTTCAGCCTTCCACAATTCATCCAGATCAGCGTATTCGGTCTCCAGGGAGGACAGCTCATCACGAAGCTTTTGCAAGCGCTTTTGCGACGCCTTATCGGTTTCTTTGGCAAGCGCCTCGCGTTCAATTTTGAGCTGAATAATACGCTGATCAAGGCGATCCATGACCTCTGGTTTAGAGTCCATCTCCATACGAATACGACTGCCCGCCTCGTCGATCAAATCAATCGCTTTGTCGGGCAACTGCCGATCGCTGATATAGCGCTGCGATAATTTAGTCGCCGCAACGATCGCGGTGTCGGTGATTTCAACCCCGTGATGGACTTCGTAGCGTTCCTTGAGCCCACGCAAAATTGCAATGGTGTCCTCAACACTCGGCTCATCGACTTGAACTTTTTGAAAGCGCCGCTCTAGCGCAGCATCCTTTTCCATGTATAGGCGATACTCGTTCAAAGTCGTGGCGCCCACGCAATGCAATTCGCCGCGCGCCAGCGCCGGCTTTAACATATTGCCCGCATCCATGGCTCCCTCGGCCTTGCCGGCGCCGACCATGGTATGTAGTTCGTCGATAAATAAAATGATCTGCCCATCCTGTTTGGCCAGTTCATTGAGCACGGATTTCAAACGCTCTTCAAATTCGCCTCGAAATTTTGCGCCCGCCAACAGCAGACCGAAATCGAGCGTCAGCACGCGCTTGCGCTTCAAGCCCTCGGGCACTTCGCCGTTGATAATGCGCTGGGCAAGGCCCTCGACAATCGCCGTCTTGCCCACTCCGGGCTCGCCGATCAACACCGGATTATTTTTTGTGCGCCGCTGCAATACTTGAATAGTTCGGCGAATTTCATCGTCTCGACCGATCACTGGATCGAGTTTGCCAGCCTCGGCGCGTGCCGTTAGGTCGATGGTAAAGCGCTCCAGCGCCTCCCCCCTTTGCTGGTCGTCGGCATTGGTTACCGGCTCGCCGCCGCGAACCATTTCGATCGCGCTCAAGGCTTTTTCGCGATCGCCAAAGCGCGCCATCGTTTGACCTATAGCGGATTTTTCGCCGACCATCGCCGCCAGTACCATCTCACTGGAAATAAACTGATCGCCGCGCTTTTGAGCCGCTCTATCACTGAGATTAAACACTTTAACCAGCTCGGAAGATATTCCCACATCGCCCGTCGGCTGGGCAATTTTAGCCTGGCCATCCAATTGCTGCTCAATCTCGTTCACCAGGCCTTGAACATCAAAACCGGCTCGATTAAGCAGCGGCCGCACGCTGCCGCTGGACTGATTCAACAACCCTAAAAGCATGTGCGCTGGCTCTACCGAGGTGTGATCTCGACCGATCGCGATCGACTGCGCATCCGCAAGTGCGGTCTGTAATTGGTGGGTTAATTTATCCATTCGCATAGCTAATATCTCCTGTACCCAATTTGTTGTACAGGCTATATCTGGGGTTTTAACCGGCAGTTTTCAACCGCGGGCAGTGTCAAAACAACGATGAACGAACGCCTGACAGGGGTCTTTAGCGGTATTTTTGGGGCGTAGATGAATAGCTTATTGCGCCTGCAACGAGCTACTCAGATCAGTGCGAGCCTGCGCTCGACAGCAGTGTCACTTTCTAAACGTCTGGCTGACGGTACCGACATAGCAGGAAATTATGAAGGGATAACTCTCGGTCACATAGTAACCGTATTGACCTTGGTAGGTCATGCCGTTGCATTCGTCGAGATCTCCAGCGTCGGTCCATTCCCAGTCCTGTTCATAAATACCGTTAAAGTCCCCTCCCGGATTGCTATCGGAGCGAGTGCCTCTGGAGCCTTGCCGTAGCGTATAGCCCGAGGTGGCCTTTCTAAAAGCGCCCGTCGATTGATCAAAAATATAGGATCCATAGATAGGGAACCCATCGGCGGCAAAGCCGATAACGGGAGAACCGTCGCCCACCGGCACGTCGTCAAACAGCGCGTTGGGATCGCCGTGATAATGATAACTGCCGCTGTCTGGTTGGACATGAGCATTGTGCTGGTCGACACCAAATTTAGTCGCATACTCCAGGGCAACTAGCTGCCAATTGATGCCGCCGTTTGGACATCCAGCCTCGGTGTTACCGTCGGCATCGGCGCGCCTCTCCGACGGGTAGTAGCAACCTCCGGTTTTAATATCGACGACCACACCATTGAGCATCACCGCATCCCACATCTGTGCGCTTAAGGCATCATTTTGGGCCGCCTTGAGCGGTCGCCGACTGAGTACAAATTGGTTGCTTTGCTTGACCACATCGGCCCTAAAATTGGCCGACGAGTCATTAAAATCATGATTTGGAATATTGTCGCTGGTGATTGTGCAACTGCCCTCATCGGCGGTGACAGTGACTTCTGAGTCGAAGCCTTGAGAACCGGTTAAGTCCCTCACCGAAGCGCTGTAACTGTCGCTATAATCGGCGCAATCGGCGCTTCGCGCGGTGAATGTTTTTTCATAAATGTCGATCGCCGCAGTGGCGGTTTCACTGCCAGTATCACCATCACCATCGGTATCACTATCGGTCGCAGAACCCGAATCCGAATCGGAATCACCGGCGCTATCCTCGCCAGCAGCGGCAGATGCGGCTTGAACTGCGCCATTGTCGTCAACCGCCACCGACGACGAACCGCCGCCGCAGGCGCTCAACAACAAACCGCTTAGAATCAAAAATACAACCTGCATTACGAACATCCCTCTAATAGATCGGCGCTGCCAATCCGTATCGCAATGGCGCCGAGATCACCCCGATCGCACTGCCATCGGCCGGCGGTAATGGTATCGCGCGCAGTGACTCGTTTACCATTACTGCGTCGCCTAGTACAAATTGAAAATCGACAACCACTGGGTCGTCGATTTTTGCGCATGCGGCATGCGCAGCACCCTTATGGGGTAATTGCTGGCGACCGCCTCAGTCCACGCTCAGTCCTTTTGGCCGCGGGCTTTTTTTTGGTACTTCATCTGCCGCCGTTTAATCATGCCATCCAGCATAAGTATTTGATCGTCATTCAGGATCTCGCCCATTTCTGCTCGGTGGCGCTTTTTGAGTGCGCGCTTGGCATCGCCGAACTCTTTTCTTAAGGCGCGCTTTTCACCCATCTGCCGAGGCATCGCCTCGACAAAGCGATCGCTTTGTTCGGGCGTTAAAGCAAGGCGCTCAACCAGCTTGTCGAGTTTTTCGGAGAGCTTGCCCTCTACATCTTGTGGTTGTGCCCAAGAACCTATCGAGCATCCAAGTGCGAGCATAAACAAGCAGGATTTTAACATCGAATCGAATCGTTTCATTCTAGTTACCTCAAGTATTGATCAGTTAAGTTATAAGTATCCGCGCAGGTTATTCGCACCATTAATAGTTATATTCGCGGTCTCGTAGAGTGCGTTCAACCGCTCTATTAAGTAACCAAGCAGCGCAATTAGCATGATCGTTGCGTTCCTAGGTTGCCCAAGTGCCATGTTATTCTCTAGCGCGATACATTTTTTCCCGGCCGAGGATTGTCGAGTTGAGCAACGCTCTAATGCATTGACAGGCCCCTCCGGCCAAGCGATGACTGCCTGTCTATCCGGTAGTCTCCAACGTCCTCGAATTGCGCCGCAGTGTTGCTGTTAGCGGCAATCTGCGAAGACCCGGTCAATTTAGTCGAAAAAAATGCAGGAAATATGCACTAAAAATGCAAATAATATGAATTTTAATGATCATTTTGATACTTGTAACCAGCACCATAAACAGAGTGAATTACCTCGTAGCCGGGCAGGTGGCGATGAATTTTCTTACGCAATTTTTTAATGTGACTATCTATGGTTCGGTCGCTAACGATTCGATAATCGCTATAGATTGAAGACATGATTTCTCGACGCGAAAAAATACGCCGCGGCGCATCAAATAGCAATTTAAACAAATGGTATTCGACCACCGTTAAATGACTGTCAATACCCCCAACGCAGACGCTCAATGCGTCGCTGTTCACTTGAATAAGTTGCGTGCTGATGTCGCTGATTGCGCCTCTGCGCAACAGGGCTTTAACCCTGGCAACCGCCTCTCGAGGACTGTACGGTTTGCACAGGTAATCGTCGGCACCGGCTTCGAGCCCAACGATTCTGTGTAGTTCGTCGACTTTCGCTGTGGTGATCATAATCGGCACCTGAGAAAAACTACGGATTTCTCGGCATACCTGTAAACCGTCCTTGCCGGGCAACATGAGGTCTAATAGGATAACGCTTGGAAAAAACTCCTTGACCCAGGCAATCACGGCACCACCATCGGCGATAATGTGCACGCGAAAATTGGCATTTTCAAGATAATCCTTTAACAACGCCGCCAAATCTGGCTGATCCTCTACCACCAAAATTAGATCATTCATGTTGATAGGCCGGGCAAATGGACCCTGATGGTCAAACCGCCAAGATCAGATATTAGCGCCTCGATCTGGCCACCATGCGCCTCGACAATCTTTTTACAGATCGACAGACCCAAACCGGCGCCACCCGTGCTGCGATTTCTCGAGCCATCGACGCGGTATAAACGATCAAATAATTTCGGCAAATGCTCGGCACCCACCGCAGGGGCTGAATCACTGATCTCAACGACGATAACCTCACCGCGGTTGACCACTCGCACTATGGCGCGACCCGGCGAGTCTGTGTAGCGAACACTATTGGCAAGTAAATTGTCGAATAATTGTCGCAATCGTTGCCCATCACCTATGCAGCGATCATCGATTGCGCGCTCCACGTCAAGCAGCAACTCGATACCAGTCTTGGCTGCCAGCGGTCGGCAATTTTCAATCGCGTCTTGCACAATCGGCAATACGCTCAGAGCAGTTTTTTGATAGGTCATGGAACCTGCATCGGCAATCGACAGTTGGTAGAGGTCATCGATCAGCAGATTCAGTTGCGCAACCTGTAAATTCAGCGATTCAACGCTCTCGATACTGAGGGGCCGCACACCATCCAGCATCGCTTCAATCTGGCCTTGAATAAATGCCAACGGCGTGCGTAATTCGTGGGATATATCCGTCACCCAGGTTTGGCGCGCTTTGTGATTATTCTCCAAGGTGACGGCTAGACTGTTGAAATCCGTTACCAACTGCGCTAACTCGTCATCTCTGTGGCCTGCGTGCCCAGCCGGTGATATCGCGCGCGCCGTTAAGTCGCCCGCGTTCAAACGGCGGGTCATCGTCAGTAAATCGCGCAGTGGTCGAACCAATTGACCAGACAGCGGAATAGCGATCGCCAGTGACACGGCAAATAGAGCCAGGGTAATCATGACAAACGCCGTCTTCTGCCGGTGGGCAAATTCGCTCGCGATGCCCTTGAGGGGGCCATGACCGCGCTGCAACACTAGGTAGCCCACGATTATGGCATCGCTCATAATCGGCTGACGCAACGATCGCGCGCCAACGCCAGGCGGTCCAATCACACGCTCGCCAAATCTATCCTGCAAGCTGACGCGATGGGCCAAATTAGCCCGCGATAGCGAACGAATTTTGGTCATATTTTGGTCTGCTGGTGGTGCTCCAGTGGGTCTTTGCCAAGTAGGCGATCGTGCTGCAGATGACGCGGCTTTGCGCTCCCGTTGTAACGTTTGCGCCGGCGAAAAAATATGGCGCTGGGTAAATTGGCGCCATTCGCGCCGGTTATCTGCAAACCTGCGCCAACTTTTATGCTCGACATAGTGGCTTGCCAGCGCGCGATTTAATTGATTCAGCACCTCGGCATCTCGCGAATCGAGATAGGCCATAAAATTGCGCCCAAAACTCCACTGGCCAATCATTAGCATCCCAACCACAGCCGTGGTTGCCACGGCGAGGATCGAAACGATTAATTTTGCGCGAATGCTAAACATAGTTGCATTATCGACAGCCAATAGAAAAATGCTATTGGTTCATAGGATTTGCACGCTAGTTGCACATTCGCAAGCCCTTATGGTGGCCGTTCAACAACGCCTTCTTAAAGCAATTTTTATCTGCGCAGTCAACCACTTAACAGACAATATGCCGGCCTAAAGCTCGCTGTAAAAAGCCCCTAAAAAAATTTCTTGAGAAAGCATCCTGAAAATTACCGCGATAACCTTTGGTGATAAAGTGCCCGGCCAAAAAAAACCTCGCCGGTGGCGAGGTTTTTTAATCGATGTAGGTACTAACCAAGCCAAACTATGCCTGATTCAACGCCGTGGTCATTTCAATAACCGCCTTCTTACCATCGCCGTAAACCATAATAGTATTGTCCATAGCAAAAAGCGGATTCGGCAAACCGGCAAAACCCGGACTGAGCGAACGCTTGATGACCACCACCGTTTTGGCATAGTCAACATTGAGAATCGGCATACCATAGATCGGGCTACCCTCGACATCACGAGCCATGGGATTAACCACATCGTTGGCACCCAGCACGATGGCAACGTCGGTATCATCAAACGTCGGATTAATTTTATCCATCTCGACCAATTTATCGTAGGGCACTTCGGCCTCGGCCAACAAAACGTTCATATGCCCCGGCATCCGCCCAGCCACCGGATGAATACCGTACTCAACCTCTGTCCCTCGCGCCTCCATCGCATTCGCTAGTTCGCGCACCGCATGTTGAGCCTGAGCCATAGCCATGCCGTAACCCGGCACGATGACCACGCGCTTGGCCGTCTCGAGGATCAACGCCACTTCGTCAGCCTGGGCACTGGTGACCTTGCCGGCGTAGATCTCATCGGCGTCGATGGTCTCTCCGCCCTCGGCCATTTTTCCAAACAGCACATTGCCCAACGAGCGATTCATGGCAACGCACATGATATTGGTCAGAATCAATCCCGAGGTACCCACCAGCGAACCGGCAATAATCAGTACTGTATTGCCGAGGATAAAGCCCGCCAGCGCGGCGGCAATTCCTGAATACGAATTTAATAGCGCAATAACCACCGGCATGTCTGCGCCGCCGATCGGGATGACCAAAAAGATCCCCAACAAAAACGCCAAGCCAATCAGCATCAACATAGCCGACGTGTTACCCGGATCCATGACGACCGTACCCACGGCAAACAACGCCGCAGCCAGCAATAGCCCATTGCCTATCGGACCACCGGGGAGACCATAACTGTTCTTCATAATCTCTTTGAGTTTGGTAAATGCGATCACGCTGCCGGTCAGTGTCAGCGCACCGATTAGTACCGTCAATGTGATCGACACCAATGTCACGGTACCTTGAAAACCATCGCCAAAGGCACTGCTACCAACCACCACAGGCGCCGCTAAATCGGCCACCGATGTCGCATTCAAACCGAGCCGCGAATAGTACTCGGCGAGCGCTATACTGAGCGATGCACCGCCACCAAAACCATTGAGAAGGGCGACCATTTCTGGCATTGACGTCATCTGAATGCGCAGCGCCATCACCGCACCAATCAGCGTACCCACCGTCACGCCCGCAACAATGTAGGTCATGTTGACGACACTGCTATCCATCAAGGTAACAATCACCGCAATCATCATGCCCACGGCAGATAACAGATTACCGCGCACGGCCGTTTTGGGCTTGGTCAGGCCCTTGATGCCTAAGATAAACAGCACGCCAGCGATCAAATAAACCAGATTCACTAAATTGGGATTCATAGCTTACTTCCTTTTAAACATCGAGAGCATGCGGTTGGTGACAAGATAGCCACCCACTACGTTTAAAGTTGCCAGGGTCACAGCGACGAAACCCAGGATGTTTACCAACAGCGGCGAGGTGTCCGATCCGGCCGCCAGTAGGGCTCCGACCAGAGTAATCCCCGACACCGCATTGGTACCGGACATCAGCGGCGTGTGTAAGGTCGGCGGCACCTTGGTGATCAACTCAACGCCGAGAAAAAGTGACAGTATGAACAATGCCAACAATAGTATAGTAACTTCCATTAACGAGACTCCCTTAGCCTGTATTAGTCTGTTGCCGACGTTTCGGCGGGTTCAGATTTAACCTCGAGTGCAGGCAAATCGAGTAGCTTGCGCATATGGGGGTGCGGCACATCTCCAGCGTGAGCAACCAATGTTCCAGCGACAATCTCATCGTTGTGATCCATCGCTAAATTGCCCTCGTCATCGAGAATTAAATTGAGTAACGTCTCGATGTTTTTGCCGTACATTTGGCTGGCGTGAAACGCCAGCATTGCGGGCACGTTTTCCGGCCCAACAATTGTCACTCCATGGCTTTGCACTGTCTTCCCCTGCTCGGTCAGTGCGCAGTTTCCGCCGCGCTCTGCAGCCAGATCGACAATCACCGACCCCTACTTCATCGCCACCACCATGTCTTCAGCTACCAAGATTGGCGATTTTGCACCGGGCACCGCAGCGGTGGTAATGATCACGTCTTGCTGGGCAACGACCGCGGTCATCAACTCTCTCTGACGCGCTAAAAACTCCTCACCCTGCTGCTTTGCATAACCGCCGGATCCCTCTGATTCACCCGTATCTAGGTCCAGTTCCACCGGCTTCGCGCCCACCGAAATAATCTGCTCGCGCGCGGCGGGACGCACGTCATAGGCCTCGACCACAGCACCCAATCGCTTAGCGGTGGCGCAGGCTTGGAGGCCCGCCACTCCGACGCCCATAATCAGAACTCGCGCCGGTGCCAGTGTGCCAGCGGCGGTCATCAACATCGGAAATATCCGCGGTGACGCCGACGCAGCCATCAGCACCGCTTTGTAACCTGCCAATGTCGCCATCGACGACAGTACATCCATGCTCTGAGCTCGGCTGATGCGAGGTACCAATTCGAGTGCCAGCGCCGAAGCGCCGGTAGCGGCCACTGATTTTGCCGCCGCTGGGCTGGCCAGTGGATCCATCATGCCAATAACCAGTTGACCGGCGCGTAAATGGCCTAAGTCAGAATCGCTATTTTCGTTGTTCGAGCCAAAGCTTTGCACCTGAATCACAATGTCCGCAGTGGCAAAAATTTCCGCCCTATCATCGGTAAAAGTCGCGCCTACAGCCTCGTACTCGGCGTCTAAATACCCGGCATTCGCACCAGCACCAGTTTGCATCAATACTTTGGCACCTTTACTGACCATCGCCTCGACGTTGCTTGGAACCATCGCAACGCGCACTTCGCCAGTTTTAATTTCTGAGGGGATTCCAATAATCACTCACTTCTCCTAGGGTCTATAGCGGTCGGCTGAAAAATTAAATTTTATTCAAGTAAGGCAAAATAATAGCAAAGACACCGGCGCTCGCAAAGAACTATCGACTCAATCGGACAACCGAATGCCGCTGTGATCAAACTATCTCACCAGTGTAAGTCTAGTAACATTATAAAAAATAGTCGCTTTTTATTCGCCATAATCGGTATTCGTACAGTGAACAGCCATAAAATCGCTAGCGCATTCTGGATATCGAAAAGTCAGCCAGCGCCAGCAGGGCTTCAGTATGCGGGTTGCGTGGCAGGTCGACCAGCGCCAAACGCGCCTGTTGCACTTCATGTCGAGCGATGCCAAGCGCGTAATCCAAGCCCCCAGACGCCTCGACCACCTCGAGAATAGTACTAAATTCTTCTTTGCGCTGTCCCTTGACGATGTCCTTGATCAATTTGGAGGTCTCGACATCGGCCTGCTCCCGTGCATAGATGAGGGGTAATGTCATCTTGCCTTCGCCGAGATCAGCGCCGATATTCTTCCCAATATCACCCACCACACCGCGATAGTCGAGAATATCATCGGTAATTTGAAAGGCCATCCCTAGGTGCTTACCAAAAGCCGCCATCTGCTGCTCACATTGGCCGGCGAGGATTCCTCCTATACGCGCTGACGCTTCGAATAACACCGCGGTTTTTTTATAGATGACCTCGTTGTAAGTCGATTCGCCTATCTCGGGATTACCGGCGTTGGCCATCTGCTGGACTTCGCCCTCTGAAATTAGATTACTGGCATCGGCGATGATCGCCATAATCGGCAAGCTGCCAATCTCAACCAACATTTGAAATGCTCGCGAGTAGAGAAAATCCCCGACTAAGACGCTCGGCGCATTACCCCATTGGCTATTTGCGGTCTGCCTGCCCCGCCGCAGCGCGGACACGTCAACCACGTCATCATGCAACAGTGTGGCGGTGTGGATAAATTCAATAACGGCGGCGGCGGCGACATGTTGTTGGCCACGGTAATCACTGGCCATGGCGCTGAGCAGAACCAGCAGCGGCCGCAGGCGCTTACCGCCGGATTCGACAATGTAGTGGCCAATGTTTTCGACCAGGTCGACATCGGAGTGCAAACTCCTGACGATTAAGTCATTGACTGCGGCAAATTCGACTTTGACAGGGTTTTGAAAGCGACTAATCAAGGATGGTTGTGCCGTAAATTACTAGGCGGATATGCTAGGCAGACCCCGCTTCACTGTCAATAGAAATGTTCTGGTAATTGTGCCAATATCGAAGTTTATTTACGTGCATTGATCGACCCTTTGCCGGTGAAACAGTTGCCGCTTGTCGGATAACTGGTTAGGATGCCTGATCCAAAGCACTGCAATAAGGCGTCCATGAGTTTCATACCAGAGTCCTCCTACAGCAAAGACCAGCTACTGGCCTCGAGCCGAGGCGAGTTGTTCGGCCCCACCAACGCAAAACTACCCGCACCCAACATGTTGATGATCGATCGGATCACGCATATCGATAACACCGGCGGTGAGCATGGGCTCGGGGAGATCGTTGCCGAAATCGATATCCATCCAAAGATGTGGTTCTTTGACTGCCACTTTGAAGGCGACCCAGTGATGCCAGGCTGTTTGGGCTTAGATGCACTTTGGCAACTAGTTGGCTTTTTTTTGGTCTGGAACGGAAACTCAGGTCGCGGTCGAGCATTGGGAGCGGGTGCAGTCAAGTTTTTTGGCCAGGTTTTACCAACCGCCAAAAAGGTAACCTACAAGCTAACCATCAACCGTCTGATTCAACGCAAACTAATCATGGCAATTGCCGATGGCAGCATGGAGGTCGACGGACGCGAAATTTATACCGCCAAAGACTTAAAAGTTGGCCTGTTTGAGAGCACCGATAATTTTTAACAACCACGTCACCAAAGCGCGGCATCTAGACAAGGGATAGTTATGAAACGAGCAGTAATCACTGGTGTGGGTATCATATCCTGCCTTGGAAATGACCGAGCATCGGTCACCAGCTCGCTGCAAAATGGCGTTTCGGGCATCGGCTATCGGCAGGATTTTGCCGATATGGGACTGCGGTGTAACGTCGGCGCAGTTATCGACATCGATCCGAAAGAACATATCGACCGAAAAATAATGCGCTTCATGGGCCCATCTGCGGCCTACGCCTACATGGCGACCGAGCGAGCGATTATCGATGCCGGACTGAGTGACCAGCAGGTATCCAATCCGCGCACTGGTTTAGTGATGGGTTCAGGCGGCGTTTCTGGCGAGATGTTCACTGAATCCATCGATGTTATGCGCGACCGGGGCATCAAGCGCGCCGGCCCATATCGCGTCACGCAGATTATGGCCAGTACCGTGTCGGCCTGCGTGGCCACTCCGTTCAAAATCAAGGGAGTTAACTATTCCATCGCCTCGGCATGTGCCACTAGCGCCCACTGTATCGGGCACGCGCTGGAGCTCATTCAAATTGGTAAACAAGATATTGTTTTTGCAGGCGGCTCTGAAGATATGCATTGGTCAATGGCCGGCATGTTCGATGCGATGGGGGCGTTGACCAGTAAGTACAATGATACTCCGGCGATTGCATCGCGCGCCTATGACGCCGACCGCGACGGTTTCGCCCCGGGCGCCGGCGCCGGTTGCCTGGTCATCGAGGAGCTTCAGCATGCGCTCGACCGCGGAGCCAATATCCTTGCCGAAATCACCGGTTATGGTGCCACCTCTGATGGTGCAGATATGGTTGCCCCGTCTGGCGAGGGCGCAGAACGGTGTATGCGCATGGCTATGGAGACTACCTCGGGGCCGATCGACTACATCAACACCCACGGTACCAGCACACCCGTGGGCGACATCGCCGAACTTGGCGCCATACGCAACACCTTCCCCGAAAACTGTCCACAGATCAGCTCCACCAAGTCGCTCTCTGGCCATGGCCTAGGTGCAGCGGGCGCGCACGAAGCAATCTATTGCCTGCTGATGATGGAAGCTGGATTCGTGACTGCCTCCTGCAATATCGACAATTTAGACGAACAGGCCGCCGATTTGCCAATCTTGTTAAACACCGAACACCGACGCTTAGAGCGCGTCATGTCGAACAGCTTTGGCTTTGGCGGAACCAATGCAACGCTAGTAATGGAACGCTTTACCGGCTAACAAACAGCCTGTTTCGGCTTATCTATTGATATATTAGCGCTCATATCTCAGATAATGACAGCACAAAAAAAGCGGCTCAAAAGCCGCTTTTTTTGTGCTCATCGAACAAGGCAAGCCTAAACAAGATCCCCATAACAGGTTTTACTTCTGGCTAAGCCCTACAACGCCGCTAAAATCGCTTCGGCGCTGCTTGCATCAACCGCCGCTTCATCGATGTTTAACAGGCTGACAACGCCATCGTCGACGATCATAGCAAACCGTTGACTGCGCACGCCAAGACCCCAGGCCTTGCCGTCGAGCTCAAGCCCCAAAGCAGCGGTGAAATCGCCATTGCCGTCAGCCAACATTTGTAAGTGCTCGGCATTGCTCGCCTTGCCCCAAGCATTCATAACAAACACGTCATTGACCGACATGCAGGCGACAGTATCGACGCCGCGCGCCTTGATATCATCGACGTGAACCACAAAACCGGGCAAGTGAGCCTCGGAACAAGCCGGAGTGAAGGCTCCGGGTACTGCAAATAAAACAACTTTTTTACCGCTAAAAAGAGCTGCGGTGGTCATCGCTTCGGGCCCCTTCTC
>CAJIZO010000017.1 GCA_905181995.1 Flavobacteriaceae bacterium TMED48 | reverse complement strand
CATTTTACAGCGTCAACCCCGCGCGCGAATAACCCACATAAACTTACCTCACTCCCGGCTTGCTATCGGCCCATGACACAAATCATCGTAGCCTCAAAAATTCGAAGACAAAGGCCGCCAGAAAATTGCCCTAATAAAGCGCCATATCGATTTATAATCGGCCCGATTGACATAGCAGACCAGCAATAAAACAAAGCACTTTTTACTACTATTAAAAATTTAGTTTGAATTTTGTTTAATTTTGTTTGAATAGTGATGCGTGCATACATTATTGTTCTAGGGAATTAACTAGATATAAAAGGTCTTAGGATGAATACTATGGGGAAATTTAAACTAACTGCTGTCAGCCTGCTGGCGTCCGCGTTAGCTGCTAGCGCCTTTGCACAAAGCGCTATGGCCGCTGATGACGATCAACAGAATAAAATGCAACTCGAAGAAATCGTGGTCACATCGCGCAAGCGGGAAGAGTCAATTCAAGACGTGCCGATCGCAGTAACAGCGATTACCGCTGACCTACAAAATGCCTCTGTTCGCGACTTGCGCGACCTCGAGGGGTTGATTCCAAACGTGCAAATCCGCCATTCCATGGGCCGAGTCGGCAGCCATGCGATTTCAATTCGCGGCATTGGTTACAGCAATGACGAAAAGAGTTTTGATCCCGCCGTAGGCGTGGTTTTAGACGGCGTCGCTATGACCACCAGCACTGGTACTCTGCTCGATAACTTTGACATAGAAAAAGTCGAAGTCGCTCGCGGACCTCAGGGAACGCTGTTCGGCAAAAACACCATCGCAGGCGTTGTCAGTGTTCAGCGCTCTGACCCTACCGGCGAATTGGGCGGCAAAGTCAGTGCCACCGTTGGCAACTTCGGCCGTAGTGACGTCAAGGCAATCTTTAATGTACCGTTAGTCGAAAATGTGCTGGCAGCCAAGCTATTCGTAAATAGCCTGAAGAGTGATGGTTACATTTACAACACAACGCTAGAGAAGGATGTGGGCGGACAGAATCACCTAAGTTACGGCGCTAAATTCCTGTTTACGCCAAACGACGATCTAGCGGTTAAATTGACCGTTGAAACGGTCGATGACAGCAGCCAAAACGGTGCGTTCAGAAACATCACCGGCATGAGTCATGATCGTAAGATCGCGCTCCAAGACGGCTACCTCGGTGAGTGGGTAAAATTTAACCCAGCGATCACCGTACTTACTGGCCTTGACGCTGCACCATTTCGTGCGGACGCTTATTCACGCCTGGCCTCCAACCCCGAATACGGTGGGGCTGACTGCTTAATGAGCAATGACCCGGACTCAACCTCGGACACTACCAGTGCGGCGGGTGAGAATACTGGACAAATTGATACCGACGCTGTGACGCTGCAAGTCGATTATCAGGTGAGCGACGATTCTTCGGTGACCTATATCTATGGCTATCGCGACACCTACGAAGGCGTCTATTGGCCCTACACAGGCAGTCAGTGCGACTGGCTGAACGTCGACAACAAAAATTGGAACGACCAAGAAAGTCACGAATTACGTTTCAATAAATCGACAGACCAATATGACTTAGTCATTGGCTTGTATAGCATGGAAAATGGCTACACCCAAGACTGGTTCACGTATGATTTCTGGCCTTATGTTCGATCCAATGAATTGCTGGTCTCAATGTATGGCGCAACCGAGGCTGAGCTTGCCGCGTTGAACGGCGACTTCGGTCAAAATATCTATCAGGAACAAGAGGCCTCAAGTTCAGCGGTCTTTGGGCAGCTCGACTATCGCGTGAATGACGCGTTAGAGTTAACTTTAGGTCTGCGTTACACCAAAGATGAAAAAGATTTTTCAGCTAGAGGTTTTTGTATTGCGGCATCGGAGACTCGAGACAATATGGACTGGGAAAACTGTATCCACGGCAAAGGGCAAGTCGGCAACTGGGATATTTCCGAATCAAAAACCACTTGGAAAGTGGGCATGGGCTACAACTTGAGTGAAAGCACTCTCGCCTATGCTTCAATATCTACTGGCTTTCACAGCGGCGGATTTTACGGCAAAAACCAGCGTTTAGTGGATTATGCGGTGTCCTACAGACCCGAAGAAATCACCAGTGCTGAATTGGGCATCAAGACCGACTTTAATGACGGTCGATCGCGGCTAAATATGGCAATCTTTAACAGCGTTGTTGAAGACCTGCAAGCTATGACCACCGTAGAGTCAACCGATGGCACTGCCGTTTCAATTGCCTACAATGTGGGTGAGGTCGAGTACACAGGACTCGAAGTAGAGTACACGACTATTTTGACTGAAGATTTTTCAGTCAGCGCTAACCTCGGCATCTTGGATGCGAAATACAACGAGTTCTTCACCGATCTGGCAGGTAGAAACAGCGGTGTAGGTTATGACAACAGCCACTTGACGCCTAAGCAAGCGCCAGACATGACCTTTGGATTGACCGCTACACACACCGTAGATGTTGCCGGAGGAATGCTGACTTCAAGCGCTGCTTACAGCTGGACGGATGATTTCTATACACAGGAAGACAACGATCCAGTGGCGTTGGTTGATGCGTACGGCAAGCTGCACCTCAATATGGCCTTCGAAAAAGATGGCTACAAGGTGGCGGCGTTCATCAATAACCTCACCGACGAAACCAACTGGGTGAGCAGAACCACTTCAACGTTGTTAAGTTATGCTCAACAAACTCAAGGGCGTGCCTTTGGTGTTGAGATCCAGACCGAGTTTTAATCCCTGATTAAAACTCTCTCTAGAGGGCTCAGTTGACCGTTGGTCGCTGGGCCCTTTTTTGTTGCAGTGAAAATTAGTACAAACCCATGTCGCCATCAGCGCGGCATTGATTGAACAACCAACTACCGGCGCCGCAATGGTTGCGACAGATAGCGACGGGTAACTAAAAGATGTTTGCAGCGGGAAGAACTGCCCAACCGAAGGGCTAAATGCCTGTTTTTTGTTTGTGACAGAGACCCACCGACGCCAACAGCGCTAAAAATCTCGTAAACTGGCGGTACAATGGCACTAGGGGCAAATTGCCGGGCACACTAGGCTAGCCCCGCAATTTCGCACCACAGGCGTTTACCAGCGCTGCCAGCGTCTTTTCGACCGCGTCGTTAACCTCTTCATCGGTGAGGGTGCGATCGGTGCGCTGAAAGGTCAGCGACACCGCCAAGCTCTTGAGCTGGTCTTGCGATTTATCGTCTCGATAGACATCGAACAGTGCGACATCGATCAAATCACTGCCGGCTGCCGAGCGAGCCGCGCTCAGGACAGCCGCGGCGGATACCGCCGGTTCGACAAAAAATGCCAGATCGCGACGTACCTCGGGAAATTTACTGATATCTCGATAGGCCGGCAAAGCCACGTGCATCAGACCCGCCAAATCCAGTTGAAACAGATAAATCGGCTGACTCAATCCCAGTTGCCGTTGTATTTTCGGATGCAATGCACCCAGCCAGCCCATCGCCTCGCCATCGCGCAGTATCGAGGCAGACTGCCCAGGGTGTAACGCTGCATGCTCGGCGGCCACAAAGCTGTAGTGAGCGCTCTGCGCGGTGCGCGCTAGCAATGCCTCGACATCGCCTTTAACATCAAAAAAGTCCACCATCTGCTTGCTCGATGTCCAGTCGCTAGCACGACGCGTTCCGCAAATGGCGCCGGCTAGCGCGCTGTTTTGAGTCAAACCCTCGGCGCTAGAAATAAAACACTGGCCACTCTCAAAAATACGTACGCGGCTCTGCTGACGATTGAGGTTGTGTATTGCTGTGGACAACAGCCCAGGCCATAGACTAGTGCGCATCACCGCCATGTCGGTTGAGATTGGGTTAGTCAGCGCCACAGCTGGCTGCTGTGGTTCGAGCAGCGCTTGCATCGCAGGATCGACGAAACTATAGGTGATCACCTCGCGATAACCACTACTGACCAGTTGCTGCCTAAACAGCGAGAGCTCCGGCTGACGCTCTGGCACCGGCTGAATCTCGAGCGCCATCTCTGGCGTGGTGGTGGGTAGGTTGTTATATCCGTAGATACGCGCGACCTCTTCCACCAAATCTTGCTCGATCGCCAAGTCAAAACGCCACGACGGCGCTATCCAGGTTGAACCCGCAGCGTCGCGACCGCGATTTTCAAGGCCCAGACGCTGCAACATATCGTCGACCAACTCGGTCGGCAAATCGACGCCGAGTTGCTGTGCCAGACGTGCATTTCGCAGACCGATCGATTGCCGTTGTGGTAGTTCTGTCGACGCTTCTTCGATCACCACGGGTCCAGCAGCGCCTCCACAAATCGACAGCATTAACGCCGTTGCTCGCTCGATGGCGGCGACTTGAAGACCGCTGTCGACGCCGCGTTCATAGCGGTGCGACGAGTCGGTATGCTTGCCAAACGCACGTGCCTTGCCAGCGATAGCGAGTGGATTAAACCAAGCGCACTCAAAGAATATATCGCCCGTTGCCGCGCCCACTGCGGATGCCGCGCCGCCCATAACACCGGCCAATGCCAGCGGTTTACTGTGATCTGCGATCAGTAGCGTGTCACTGTTAACCCGCACCTCACTATCATCCAGCAGTTGCAACGTCTCGCCCTGCCCCATGCGCACCACAATGCCGCCGTCGAGCGTTGCAAGATCGAAGGCATGCATCGGTTGACCGAGCTCTAACATCACGTAATTTGTTACATCGACCGCCGGACCTAGGCTACGAATGCCACTGCGGCGAAGCTTTTCCTGCATCCACTGCGGTGTCGGTCTGGCTAGATCTAGATCGCGTACAACCCGTCCGACATAACGAGCACAGCCCTGCGGCGCCTGTATTTCGACCGGCAATGTATCCTCTAGGGTCGCCGCCACTGGCGAGCAGTCAATGGCCCCCACCGGCAACTGATTGAGCACGCCTATTTCGCGCGCGAGTCCACGAATACTCAGACAATCGCCGCGATTGGGAGTCAAATCCACTTCGATAATATTGTCTGCTAGACCCAGATAATCGACCAGTGACATACCCACCGGCGCGTCGCCGGGAAGTTCCCACAAACCATCGTCATCATCGCCCAATTGAAGTTCTGTGGCTGCACAGAGCATACCCTCGGACGCGATGCCACGTATTTTAGCCGCCTTGATGGTAAAGTCGTCTGGCAACAGAGCCCCGACTCGGGCCAGTGGCACCTTGATGCCGACCCGCGCATTGGGAGCGCCACACACCACCTGTATTGAGGTTGCAATACCGGCATTGACTTCGCAAACGCGCAATTTGTCGGCATCAGGATGCGCGGCTATGGCGACAATCTCACCGACTACCACCGCCTCGGTAATGCTCGTCGCCGCCTCTACGCTATCCACTTCGACACCGGCCATGGTGATCTGAGCCACCAAATCCTCGCAAGACAGTTCTGGATCGACTAATTCTCGCAACCACGCTTCGCTAAATTTCACTCGTCACCCCAACCTAAAATTGTTTTAAAAAACGTAGATCGTTGTCAAAAAATAACCGCAGGTCGTTGACGCCATAGCGCAGCATCGCCAGACGTTCAACGCCCATGCCAAAAGCAAACCCGGTGTATTTTTCAGTGTCGATATTGCAGTGGGAAAACACTGCAGGGTGCACCATGCCGCAGCCCATAACCTCCAACCACCCGGTGCGACTGCAAACCCGACAGCCGTCTCCCGCGCAATTACTGCACTGGATATCGACCTCAGCAGAGGGCTCGGTAAATGGAAAGTATGAAGGCCGAAAACGCACCGGCAAATCGGCTTCAAAAAATGCTTTCAAAAATTGATCAACCACACCCTTAAGATCGGCAAAGCTAATCGCCCGATCAACCACCAATCCCTCAACCTGATGAAACATCGGCGTATGCGTTAGATCAGAATCGCAGCGGTAGACCCGACCCGGGCAGATAATCCTGATCGGCGGCGCTTGCTCTTTCATGGTGCGCACTTGCACCGGAGATGTATGGGTGCGCAGCACCGTGCTGTTATCGATATAAAAGGTATCGTGCATGGCACGAGCCGGGTGGTGCGCTGGAATGTTTAGCGCCTCAAAATTATGGTAGTCATCCTCTATTTCAGGACCCGTGGCAACCTGGTAACCGACCCCGGTAAAAAACGCCTCAATACGCTCTAGGGTGCGCGTAACTGGATGCAGCCCACCGACATCTACGCTCCGCCCAGGCAGCGTAACATCTAGCGCTTGCGCCGCGAGTTGGGCGCCCAGCGCACGATCTTCAAGGTGTTGCTTGTGTGCGTTAATCAGCGCCTGTAGCGCCTGCTTGACCTCGTTAATGCGCGCACCCGCCGCCGGCCTATCCGCCGCCGAAAGCTGGCCAAGATTTTTTAGCAATGCGGTGATGCGGCCTTTCTTACCCAGATATTCGACCCGCAAATGCTCCAACGTATCGAGTTCGCGAGCCTGCGCAATAGCACTTTTCGCCTGTTCACTGAGTTGTTCCAATTCAGTCATAAGAGAGTACCCGTGTGCACCGAGTGAGTTGTTAGGTGATAAAAAAATAGGAAAAGAGCCTGCGCTCCTTCCCTATCTTTGCCCAGCCCTAAACGATGCCTACACAACGTAAGCACCGATTAACATCAGGCAAGCGCCGCTTTGGCCTGCGCGACTACCGCGCCGAAGGCCGGTTTGTCGTGTACAGCTAGATCTGCCAAAACCCGGCGATCGAGCTCGATGCCAGCTTTGTTTAGGCCGTTGATCAGGCGGCTGTACGCCAAACCTTCAAGGCGCGATTGCGCGTTAATACGGGCAATCCACAAGCGACGAAAAGTGCGCTTCTTGGCCCGACGATCGCGGTAGGCATATTGCCCAGCTTTAGTGACCGCTTGAACGGCAACACGGTAGACGCGACTGCGCGCACCATAGTAGCCTTTGGCCTGTTTGAGGATTTTTTTGTGTCGACGATTGGCTTCGACACCACGTTTGACTCGAGGCATAGTATTCTCCTACCAAAAATTGATGATTGACTTATTTACTGCGCAACATACGATCGACGCGAGGCGAATCAGCGGCGCCGAGAATGCTGGTGCCGCGCAACTGACGTTTGCGCTTGGTCGTCATTTTGGTGAGGATATGGCTCTTGTGCTGGTGCTTGTGCTTGTAGCCGGCAGCCGATTTTTTGAAGCGTTTTGCGGCTCCGCTGTGGGTTTTAACTTTTGGCATTTCAGTTCTCCATTAGTGAG
>CAJIZO010000016.1 GCA_905181995.1 Flavobacteriaceae bacterium TMED48 | reverse complement strand
GCCAAGGTTAAAAGAACCTCTTAAATCGAATTTATCGGCATCGGTAGTAGAGAATATTCTCTCGCCCTCGTGCTCGTCTCCGTGTTCTCCCTCATGTTCTCCCTCGTGCTCGTCTCCGTGCTCATCGCCATGTCCTTCGCCATGATAGGGGATTCCATAGACGCTCTCGTTATTGCTGAACGACATGCCCACATAGCCCCAATCACCGACCTTTGAAATGCCTATTCTTTTTGACTGAGAGTCAAAATCTGAATTGGACAACACGCCCATTGCTTCGTTCGCATGCTCATCGTGCCCTTCATCATGTTCTTCATCATGCCCTTCGTCATGGCCTTCGTCATGATCGTCATCGTGGCCTTCACCATCTTCGTCATGGTGCTCTTCTTCGGCGTGAATAACTGCGCCACGCGGGATATCAAAATTACCAAAATCAGCATCTTTGAACGACACGCTGAGGTTCAGCCCTCCGATGTTATTTTGGTAAGAAAACTCGGCTGTTTCGCCATCATTGACCGACTGACTTTCGATGCCGAATCTAAAGTCTGACTGGGTCAGGTTCTCTCTGGCGATGGTCTTGTCAACCACATTGATGATGCCGCCAATGGTGCCATTGGCGTACAACAACGACGACGGTCCCCTGACAATTTCAATCTGCTCTAGGTGGCTCAAATCAATATCATTGGGATGATCCGCACCCAGCCCCGTCACGTCGCGATTGACCATGCCGTTGTGGAGAACTTTCACCCGAGTGCCCGACATGCCCCTTATGATGGGTTGGCCAGTGGCTGCGCCATAGTCGGCAGAGGCAACACCCAGCAAATTATCCAGTGACTCACCCAGGCTAGCAGTGGCGTCATTGGCAATATCTTCGCCGCTAACGATATGCAATGGGTTTACAATATCGCTTACTTCTTGGCCCACCAAAGAAGAGGTTACAATCACCTCTTCTATCACCTCGTCTACCTCGCCCGATACGGCTTTTGACACCGCGCCACCACTGACTACTATTGCGATCGACAATGCGACCGCTGAATGAACGTATTTCATTCGAATCTCTCCTGAAGAATTTAAATTTAAAATTAGGGGCTGATTAAAAATTTAAATCTTTGGCGGTGCCCTAGCGAGAAATGCACTTTTTAAAACTTGTTTAACATCTTCTGGACATTGGCGTTGCATCAGCAGCCTTTCGGCCGTAAATATTGTGGTCTTAGACTCTGCAAAATAGACAAACTGATAGGTATCGCAAAACTGACACTCGAGCGCAGACGATTCGAGGTCGACGAATTCACCCATGTGCTCGTACGCGTGCACGCTGGCGCTTAACAGCACCATTATCCACAAAGCGATGGCGATTTTTGCTCGGTTAATCATATGTTTGCTCGGTTAATAATAAGCCGTCTTTCTAATTTAAGTCGATGGTCATTGAGGTGTATACGGCGACCTGCCCAAATGGTGCTGTCGTGGTCAGAGGGTTAGTCCCCCATAAAATCGAGCGTTAACAACAGCCGGCGCGCTTTGCCTGTCAACAGCGGTGAGCGGTGTATGATCCCTGCCCCCTGGTTACCCTCCCAAGCCTCGCCCTTCAGCAGAGCAATGTCGCCTCGGCCTAATTGCTGGATGTCGGTTAGGCTATTTAACAACCCCGATTGCTCATCCGGCTTGCCGCAGTTGCCGCGCCCCAGTTTGCTGCGATCAGCCAACGGGTGCGGCAGCCACTCGGTGCCAACGCCTTGATACGTTGTGACTAATCGACAAGGTACTCGATCAACATGAAACCGAGGACACATGGCACCGTCTAAAGCGCTCAATCTTAATCCAGCCCGCTCGAGCTCAAACAAGCAACAAAACATATCTACCAATTGAGCAATGTCTTCGCTTAGGGCGCTGGCCTCGGTGGCACCCAGCGCGCGCTCTATAACAGCGTGGGTGTCTTGTGGTGTAACCACCTGCGATATCTGCAACGCTGGGTTTGCAGCCAAGGTATTGTCCGCCGCTTGGGCCAGTCGATGATCAAGCTCACGCTGCCAAATAGCGATATTGACATCCGCTCGATAAACATCAGCAAGCACGTCGATTTTGCGTCCCTCGGCACACCGCCACGATGGCTCGATTGCGGCAGGCGGTTGGTACATTGAAGCGGGTTGGTTCATGCAAGGGTCCTCGCTGTAATAAAGGCAGTGTGTAATATTGCCGAGCCTGTTTTTACACCCAATAGGTCGTTTTTGCCCGCCAGCCAAACATTCAGCACCGAACCCGTGCCGATTTGATCCGCGCATTGCCCCACAAGACCTGAACTTACGGTCGCGTAAAGAGGTTGTATCATGGGGTTTGGCATAGGTGTTACTGGCTGCTATGGGATGCTTGAGGCGCGGAATGATACAACATATCATTTTTGTTTTACAACTGTTTATAACCAGCGCACGCAAACAAATGCAAAACAGCGCAATCTAGTCGCGGGTTGTGCGAGCAAACCGAGCCCGACAGTAAAAATTATGGCGCCAGCAATTAGATTTGAATGGCTACGTGCGTTGACTATCGCTGTTGCTAAGCAATCTAAGGGCGCTTGATCCAAGCACCCCCCGATCGTCGACTCCCTTAGGTGCGCTAGCTCAGAAGCGTGCTAGCTAAAAGGTGCGCTAGCTAAAAGGTGCGCTAGCTAAAAGGTGCGCTAGCTGAGAGGTGTATTAGCTGATTTTGGCGCTGCGATAGACCGCTAGCGCGGGGATCGCGGCGGCAAACGCTGTGGCTCCCATAACCAGCAGCGCATAATGCAGGGTGCCCTGTGAAAAAATGTTGGCATCAATATGTAGGCCATAGTTTGCAGCGAGAAAATCCTGCGCAATCATAAGGCTTAACGACAAGCCCGCCGCGCCGATCAAAATGCTAATCCCGCTGACCCATATAGCCTCGAGCTCGATTAAAAGAAACAGGAATATGGGTGGCGCGCCAATCACCCTTAGCAGGTAGATCTCCCGCTGCCGCTCTCTCACCGAGGCAAGCATCATTGCGGTCAAGCCAAGCAGTGCCGCGACCAAAATAAGGCCAGAAATCAGTCGTAGGGTATTTTCCAAGACACTCATCATTTGCCATAGTTCCGACAACGCAACACCGGGAAGAATTGCACTGAGTGGTTCACGCGAATAGGTATTGATCTCTCGCTGAACGTTAAAGGTGGCTAATCTAGAATTTAATCCAAGCATGAATGCGGTGATTTTTTCGGGTTCGAACAGCACCTGCGTCGACTGCCCCGCAGACAATGGCTGCTCCATCAACTTTGTAGCCGGTTGGCGCGGATTGTGAATCGCCTCCATCCCATGCAGGCTAACCTGAAGCGATTGATCAACCGGTGTACCGCTGGGTTTTAATATTCCTACCACGGTAAAAGGGTTGTCATCGTGAAGACTAAAACTCGTTTTACCAAGGCCATGGGCCAAAACGATGTTTGTTCCAAGGGTGTAATTTAATTTTTTTGCGACCTCTGAACCCAGTACAACATCAAACACCTCGGCAAATGGTCTGCCGGTGTCGAAATCGAGCGTTTGTTTCTTGCCAAAGCTAAAATGCTCAAAGTAATCTTGGGTAGTGCCGACCACCCGATAACCTCGATGAGAATCACCCAAAGACATGGGAATCGCCCATGCTACCTTGGGGTTGGCCGCGACGCTTTTATAGGTGCTCCAATCAATATTATTGGTTGGGTTGCCGATCCGAAAAACCGAGTACAGCAAGAGATTTAAGCTTCCGGTTCTGGCACCAACAATCAGGTCAATGCCTGAAACCGTGCTGTGAAAGCTATCTTTGGTTTGGCTTCTTATGTGATCTACGGCCAACAGGGCGAACACGCTAACGCTCATCGCGATCACCGTTAGAAAAACCGAACCTTTTCTGTTTAACAGACTTTTTAACGCCAGCTTAGCAAACATTAATACGCGCGCTCTGCAGTATTGATATCTGCCAACGAATCGACCCGATCAAAACTATCCGACAATGAAAGATCATGGCTGACAAACAATAAGGTGGTTTTTGTTTCAGAGACCATCGCATGCAACTCAGACATAAACACGTCTCGATTCGTCTTGTCGAGCGACGAGGTGGGCTCGTCTGCAATCAGTATTTCTGGTTTATTAATCAGTGCTCTGGCGATCGCTATACGCTGCTGCTGCCCAATACTTAATTTCTCGGTTGGCCTGTCACGATCGGTTTCATCCAAACCAAAAGTCGTCAGCAAATCGATGATATTGGCGTGCAATTCCGCTTGCGGTATTGTTTTTGAAAATTGATTGGCGAGCCTGATGTTGTCGACCGCATTGAGGTAGGGAATCAGATTAAATTGTTGAAATATATACCCAATATGGTTTGCTCTAAAGCGGTCAAGTTGACGATTTGTCATTTGATCTAGGCGCTGCGAGAGCATCGTCAGCTCGCCGGCGACGGGTCTGATAATACCGCTAAGCACATTGAGCAGGGTCGATTTTCCGCCGCCCGAGGGGCCATGCACAAATACCCGCTGATGCGAGCTGACCGCCCATGACTGAATGTTTAGGACACTTTTATCGGGTGTCTCGGGGTAACTAAAAACCACATCTTTGAGTTCAATTGTCATGATACAAATGCACTAAAGCAGTAAAAAATAAGTGTAAATCAACATGATACACAGTATCATCAGACGCTCAGAATTAAAACGTGAATTTGACATACTGGGCTATTATGCACCATACAAACACGCATGTTACCAATATACATCTTACCAATTGTTTCTATAAATCAACGCGCGTTGCGGCTCAGTTATTGGTTGCACTGACGCTGTTGTCAACGTCTGCGCACAGTTCAAGCGAGCAGATGTCGTCAAGTGTGGACGCAGGCACCGGCGATTATGTGACCATCGATTGGATCGATTTAATTCCCCAAAAAGAGCTTGATGCGCTTTTAAACCCGCCGAGCTATATCACCGATGTTGAAGATGGCTCCGCCGACGATGAAATCAGCAGCCAACTGCGAATAGATCCGGTAAAAGCCGAAAACGATGGCTATCAACAAGCGTTAATATCCAAAAACATAAAGCCCGAGATGGACCAACAAAATATCCGCCTTCCTGGGTTTATCGTTCCTCTTGAGTTCAGTGATGAGCAAATTATCACTGAATTTTTTTTGGTTCCCTACTTTGGCGCGTGCATTCATATGCCCCCACCCCCGCCCAATCAAATTATCTATGTGAAATATCCCAAAGGTCTCCTTCTCGAGGCGTTGCATCATCCCTTTTGGATCTCAGGTACGCTTAAAACCTCTTTAATCGAGAACGATATGGCGACCGCAGCGTACGCCTTAGATATGCAGAGCTATGAGGTTTATTCAGAGGAATAAGGCGCAGTCTGTCGCTGTGAGCAACGCGCCACGCATTTTATAAATCCCCTTTTATTCAATCTTTAAAGTACGCCATCGAGCCTTGATGGCGTTAGATTGTTGAGCGCTGTTTGAATCAAAATTTAGGCCGGCCATAGCTTTGAGTGCCATAGCGCGCTAACTAACATAACCCTAATTGCCGTAGCGCTGGCTAACATAACGCTATCTGCCATAGCCCTAACTAACATCGCCCGAACCGCCATAGCCCTAACTAACATCGCCGTAACTATTGTTGACCAAACGTCTAGGTATGATTGGGTTGCAGGATCAATCCATACTGCAAAAGTTGAGCCGGCTCGCGAATATTATCTATCGTGCGCCCCGCTCAAGTGCTCTCTATTAGTGCTCTCTATCAAGTGCTCTCGAGCAAGCGCCCCACTTGACGAGCCACGCTGTTGACTAAGGCAAAAATCAGAGGCTATGCACCGCGGGTAGCTTTTTATCCAATGCGGGTTAGCGCTAAAACAGGATCGCCACGCACCGCTGACTCTACGTGTACTTTGTGGTTAGTTGCCAGTGACTGGCCACTGACTTTACGTTTACTTTCAACTGACTTTACGTTTACTTTTAACTGACTTTTCGTTTACTTTGAGTTTACTCTGCGGCGGCCGCACTGCTCTCGTCGCAGGGAGAGCATGCGCAATCCAACCTTCGGCAGGCTCGGTAATTTAGCACGTGGGCAAAGGCGATCAGACTCGATCCAATCACCGTCAGCAGTTTCTCCCCCGACTCTGGCAATAAATCATGACCAAACAATGCCACCCAAATCAAACCCAACAAGCCCGCAACACCGACAGAGAGAATACTGCTCTGTTTATGCCTCCGGCAACCCATCATCAGCGTCAACAAACTAATCGGCACCACAAATACTAGCATCCATAAATGAAAGGCATCCTCTTCTAAATAAATCGATAAAAAGGATGGAATGGTTACCGTTAGGATGGGCAGTGCGAGGCAGTGGACAAGGCAAATGTTGGATAAAAAAATCGCCACAACATCGCCTATCACTGAGGTATTTTTAATCATTACGAGGTTTTAGTTACCCTTATCGATCGGCAGTCTAAGCCGCTTTATTTTTGCACGTATAACAAACGCCGCTGATTTCTAACTGCGGCTTGGTCAATTCGAAACCCGCTGATTCAGCATCACTTTTCATATTATTGATGGTCAACTCGGGAATATTGATCTCGGTGACCAACTGGCATTTAACACAAATCAAAAACTGTGAAAAACGATGCGCATGATTACAAGCAATGTGAACGCAGGCGGTATATCTATTTGATAGATTAAGCTTGTGCACAAAGCCGGCTTCCTGCAGAAAATCGAGAATCCGATAGACAGACATCGGTGGCAGCAGATCACCAGTCTCTGTTTTGCAGGATTCGCGAAGCTCGTAGGCAGAAAGCGCCGTGGTCGACATCACCAGCGCATGCAGCACTTGGCGACGCTTTTTGGTTAACTTAAGGCCATTTTCAGCGCACACGTTTTGCGCCTGCAGCATTATTTGATCGACATTACTCACTGCCATTACCTAATGTTAACGAGGTTAGACTGGGCGGTTGTGTCAACAGTGCCCTGCTGGGTTTCGGTTAACCAATACACTTTGAGCTTTTCAATACCCGGAAATAATTTGGCTAAGTGCACCGCCAGAGCGTTGAGCTCGTCGCCGTTTTTACATTGGTAGCCGTATTCGGCAAGGATTTCATTATGGGATTCACGCGGCTCAGCGTCAGGGGATTCACGCGGCTCAGCATCATGGGATTCATGCGGCTCAGAATCATGGGATTCATGCGGTTCAGCATCATGGGATTCATGCGGTTCAGCATCGGCGCTATTTCGCGCTTCACCGGAACTTTTAAGGCCATCTGCGTGCGCTGTGCCATGCCGCTCTTGGTGACCTTGATGTTCGGCCTGAATGTCACTGAGAAGCGCTGAAATATTGACGTGAACGTCGACTAATTGGCAATTGCCGCCTTTAAATGTGAAAACATCTTTTGCGTTCTGAAGAATAGCTTGCGCTTTTTTTAGCGCGTTGATTTCCTCTGCGGTACTGGCGCTGTGCTCAAAACCCACCAGGTTGGCCGCAGGAGATGAAAAGGTTATTTGCAAAGCGCCCTGCTCCAAACCCAACATTAGTTCGGCATGACCATGCAAATGGGTGCTCTGCTGCGAACTATGCGGGTCTTTAACCTCATGCTGATGCGCCGTTTCGGCGTGTAGACGCGGCGCGCACAATAACCACACGCAAAGCGTCATAACAAAGACAGAGCTGAACAATCGGATGGACATAAAAAAGGTTACAAACGATAAATTAGCGGCAATGATACCATATATCATTATTCTGAAAACAACCGCGAATTAAATCAGCATAGAGCAGGCCTTATAACGCACATTAGAAAAAAACAGGGTACGCCAGACGCTATGCCGAAAACAAACGCCTATTTGCAGATGCCATAACGGCCGCGCGGTTTAACGCATTGTTTACCGCTGTCGCACTCGGCATCCATCACGCAAACGGCGCCATTATCGTCGGCGTCGCTGACCTCTTCGGTCGAGTCTGCAACCATGTTACTTATGACAGGATCCGCGCTTAAATTTAACCTATTTTTGTTGGCCCTTGCCGAAGACATGGCTGCGCCACAAAATCCTTCCTCGCCGTCGGTTCTTAAACATTTTGGTGTGTAAACTGGGCTGCCAAAGTCGTATAAGCCATGCATTCCGCAGGCATCGATAGGACCTGCGGCCATAAAGGCTACGGCAAAAAGAGCGAAAAATTGATAGGTCTTCATAACACACAAGTCCATGCTGCATTTTGGGTTTCAGCCAACACCGGCCGCTCGCGATCAAGGATATCAAAGCTTTGAATAGGTTTAAAGACCGCTAAAACGAGTTTATACACCAAAGCGCACCGCGATACCGGTCTGGTAAGGGCACCGCATGCAATCTTTGCTGACCCATTGTTTGTCTATTCTACCCGCTCCATGGTCGGTCATACTCGGTAACCGGTAACCACAGCGATCAATGAGGGGCAGCCTGAATCGACAGTGAGTTAATCAAAAGCACACGCTCGCGCTAAATAGAAAGAGGCCATTGATAGGATCTATATTTTTTTGTCGCCGAGCTAACGATGACGCTACCAATGAGCAACTGTCCCACTAGTGTCCCATACGATATAACCCGGACACGAACGGCGAGATAATTGTAGTTAAGTGCTTGTTTTATAATGGTTCCGGGGTCGGACTTAAATCCATTACATAAGATTATGATATATAATTAAAATAGATATACCGCCATAAATATCGTCAAATTGTTTTCTTTGAGGGGATTAGAGGACACATTTCATCGTTTACTCTAAAGAGAAATCAAACCGTTTAACAATAACATTCACAACCCAATCTTCTTCAGAATGACACTCCACCGCCTT
>CAJIZO010000015.1 GCA_905181995.1 Flavobacteriaceae bacterium TMED48 | reverse complement strand
CACAGGCGTTGATACTAAAGAGAGGTTTAGGGTCTAGGGTCTAGGGTCGAGAGGCGTCTATAAAAAGATCGCCTAACGCCCGGCTCGGATTTTTTCTCACCACGCTTTATTAAACCTCTTTAACAGCGACTTTTTGTAGCAACTCTTTCATCGCAACTCGCTAAAGTAACTCTTGCATTGCAACTCGCTAAAGTAACCCTTTATTGCAACTCTCTATTTTAAAGTCGGGCCATACCCGTGTTTATCGTTGCGCTGTTTGCCCAGCGGGTGCAGCAACACGGGGCGCTGGTGGCGCGTTCCGATGTCTGGGACCCGATCGCAGCACCCCAACACCGCGATAAAAATCGCCCTGAGGTCGCGTTGGTTAGATTACTCATGGGTAGGCGTAAAAATGTGACTATACTTGCGTTGTCGTTTGTTTTTATCGTGATCGACAAACGCCCTTTACTTATCACTGCCGTGGAGCGACCCCATGACGCCACCTAACACTATTAAGCTGTCCACCACTGCAATTTTTAGCATTGCTGTAGTGATGCTTGGCTACCATTTAAGCGCCATTTTTGGCTTTTCGCTGCCGCTCGATCTAGCCGTCCCGCAGGGCAGCTTCGAGGATAGCGTTATCTCTATCGTGGTCAATGTATTGTTGCTACTCACCGTCGGGTTGCGCGTCGGCGCCACGATGGCGCTGTCGTATCAGCGTGCACTCAACGTTTTTATGGTTATTTTTATACTCCTGTTTACCCTTATGACGTTACAATCGCTGCAGTCCGGTGCGTGGTTTTTGCTAGCCGCAGCGCTGGTTAATCTGGCCGCTTTGTTTCGGCTACTTTTTTATAAGCGCATCCCATCAGAAAATTTAGGAACTCTCTCTATGCAGACCGATAGTAATGCCGATCAAGCGATCGAATTTCTGGCAGAAAATGCCGAAAAAACTGGCGTTGTCACCACCGACAGTGGACTTCAATACCGCATCATTACCGCTGGTAGCGGTGATTTGCCCACCACCGACAGCGTTGTCGAAGTGCACTATGTTGGGCGTTTGTTGGACGGCTCTCAGTTTGATAGCTCAATTGATCGTGGGGTGCCGACACAATTTGGCGTGACCCAGGTTATTTCCGGATGGAGCGAAGCACTGCAATTGATGGCAGAAGGCTCTAAATGGGAGCTTTTTATTCCACCTGATCTAGCCTATGGATCGTGGGGGCAGGGACCTATTGGGCCGGATGCGGTGCTAATTTTTGAGGTCGAGTTGCTGCAGGCAAACGTTGCTTAACGACGATGTTAACCCATTTAAGCTAGCCTAATCGCGATCTTGCCGGCGATTGAGTCGCCGGCGTGCGCGAGAAACTAGTCTTCACCGCCTCTGTCGATGGGCTTATCGATGCTCTATCGATACTCTATAGATGGAAATGGCGGCGAAGCGCCAGACGCTGTTCAACGGCCGTGACTAGTGGCCGGTGGATGGCGCCGTACCGAACGTTTAATTAACCGTGATCAAGGTGCCTTATGTCCCGTCAAATTCTTGCTGATCAGCATATTCACCCCGCTATTCAACCAACAATCGCGGCGAATCACGCCGACATTGTCGCCGAAGTTCAGGCGGCGGTTGCCAACAATAAAGTAGTGGTGGTGGGCATGGCGCAAAATCCAGCGCCTAAAAAAGCGCGTGCAATACTGACCGCATTGGGTATTGAACATGCGTACTTGGAGTATGGCAGTTATTTTAATAACTGGTACCGACGCAATGCATTAAAAATGTGGACCGGATGGGCAACCTTTCCGATGATTTTTATCGGCGGCACCTTAATCGGCGGTAGCAGAGAACTAAAAGCCTTGATCGAGGCAGGTTCGTTGGACGAATTGCTCTAGCTCTCAAGCCGATACCGACGAAGCGGTGCTCGGCACACAGGGCACGACGCAGTTTTGAGCGCGCAACAACGGCGCGATCTTACAATTATTGGACTAACTTACGACTGCGGATTGGCTATCGTTCAACGATGGCAGTGACGCCTTGGCCGCCCGCGGCGCAGATAGAAATCAGGCCCCGTCCGCTGCCCTTTTGTTCGAGTAACTTCGCCAGCGTGGCAATGATCCGTGCGCCGGTGGCGGCAAATGGGTGGCCGGTTGCAACGCTCGATCCATTGACGTTGAGTTTGGCGCGATCAATGCTGCCGAGTGGGCCGTCTAAACCGAGTTTATCTCGGCAAAAATCGCCGTCTTCCCAAGCCTTTAGGGTACACAGGGCTTGCGCCGCGAAGGCCTCGTGAATCTCGTAAAAATCAAAATCCTCAAGACCCAATCCGGCCCGCTGCAACATACGCGGCACCGCGTAGGCGGGCGCCATCAGCAAACCTTCGCTGTCGTCGCCATCGCTGTAAAAATCTACCGCGGCGACTTCGCTGTGGGTGAGGTAGGCTTGAATCGGCAGGTTTCGCGCCTGCGCCCACGCCTCGCTCGCCAGCAGCAAGGCGGCTGCGCCATCGGTCAGCGTGGTCGAATTGGCTGCGGTTAGGGTGCCGTTTTCGCGGTCGTATGCGGGCTTGAGTTGGGCCAGTTTTTGCAGTGGGGTATCGCGCATAATGGCGTCTTGTGAGACCCCATTAAAGGCACCGATTAAGTCGTCAAAAAAGCCTCGCTGGTAGGCTGCGATCAAGTTTTGATGGCTGTTGTAGGTCAATAGGTCTTGCTCTTCGCGGCTGATGTTCCAGCGCTTGACCATTAGTTCGCAGTGTTGGCCCATCGACAGCCCAGTTCTGGGCTCGGCATTGACCGGCAGCGACGGAAGCATAAAACTCGGTCGCACGCTGGCCAGTACCTTCAACCGTTGGCCTAGGGTTTTTGCACGATTGAGGTTGAGGATCATTTTTCGGTATTTTTCGTTGAGGGCAATCGGCGCGTCGCTGGCGGTATCGGTGCCCGCCGCAATCGCCGAGTCAATCTGGCCGAGGGCAATTTTGTTAGCGACCAAGATAGCTGCCTCTAAACCTGTACCGCAGGCCTGTTGGATGTCGTAGGCTGGCGTTCGCGCCGATAGGCCCGAATCCAGCGTGGCTTCGCGGGCGAGATTAAAATCTCGCGAGTGCTTCATAACCGCGCCGGCGGCGACTTCGCCGATGCGCTCGCCGCGCAGATTAAAACGCTCGACAAGACCTTGCAGCGTGGCGGTGAGCATCTGCATATTACTGGCATGGCTGTAGGCGGTGTTGCTGCGCACAAAGGGAATGCGGTGACCGCCGATGATGGCTACCTTTAAAATATCGCTCATGAACGTTTTCCGTTGTGGTGAGTATCTGGCGTAGTGACCGCGCGCAAGCGAATTGCGATTGGATCGTTATCATTCAACCATGTAGATCAGCGTAGTCGAATTGGTGGCCTATGCCAATGGCATTTGGGCGATTGAATTTGTCATCAAGGTCAACTAAATTTTTGCGTTTAGGGGTAGAATGGTGGCACTGAACTACTGTGTAGGCACTGTGTTATGGCTGATTTTTATCTGGATATAGCCAATTCTGGGTTGGGTAAAAAGGTTTTTTCAGCCCTCGGGCTCCCCGAACCTGTAGCATTGACGCGAGAAAATACCCAGACTCCTCACCGGCTCAGTGGTCGGGTGCTATTGGGTTGCAGTCAGCAGGGATATTTTGTCGACAACATCGCCGATCTTCTCAAGGGCTCTGGGGTCGAGGTCGCGAGGGATTCCGTCGAGGGCGCGGGACACCTGATTTTTGATGCGTCCGGTATATCCACCGCCGCTGAAAGTACCCAGTTGTATGCGTTTTTTCACCAACACATTAAGTTACTGCCGACCTGCGGTCGGGTTGTGGTGGTTGGGCTTGACCCAAATTGTGTAGCAAGTGCCGATCATGCAGCGCTGCAACGGGGGCTTTATGGCTTTGTAAAGTCGCTGGCCAAAGAGATAGGCCGCAAGGGTGCGACGGCTAATTTGTTGCTTGTCGATCCCGCGAGCGAGGGCGCTATAGCCGCCCCGCTGCGCTTTTTACTGTCCGCAGGTTCGGCATTTATGAATGCCCAAATTTTGACCGCCGCACCGCCGGTAGCCTCTCTGCGGGCCGCTTGGCTGCGGCCATTGTTAGATAAAACGGTGGTGGTGACTGGCGCCGCTCGCGGCATTGGCCTGGCGATTGCCGAGGTGTTAACCCGAGATGGAGCCTGTGTTATCGGCGTCGACGTGCCGCAGGCTGAAGAAGAATTGACCGCCCACATGGGCAGGTTAAATGGGCATGCGTTGGCGCTGGATATTACCAGCGAGGGCGCCGCGGCAGTCCTTCGTGATTATTGCCTTACCAAGGGGCCAAGCTTACATGGGATTGTTCACAACGCTGGGATTACCCGAGATAAAATGCTCTCGCGAATGAGTGAACAGCAGTGGGCGATGTTGATGCAGGTCAATCTCGGGGGTGTGCAGCGCATCAATGAGGCACTCTTGGCGACTGATTTGTTGGACGACGGTGGGAAAATTGTCGGCGTTGCCTCGATCAGTGGTATCGCCGGCAATATTGGTCAGACCAACTACGGTTTTTCCAAGGCAGCAGTGATCGGTATGGTCGAAAACCTGGCTGAATCCTGTGCCGCCCGAGGCATTACCATCAATGCTGTGGCTCCGGGTTTTATCGAAACGCAAATGACCGCGGCGATCCCCTTTGCGACTCGTCAAATGGGTCGTAGGCTGTCATCGTTGGGTCAGGGCGGACTGCCTGTCGATGTCGCCGAAGTCATTGGTTTTTTTGTCAGCCCCCAAGCCGCCGGTATTAATGGCAATGTCGTGAGGGTCTGCGGGCAGAGTCTGTTGGGAGCCTGATACACAGGCCTTTAGCGATGGATGCGCTGGGCTCAAACAGCGCAACTACCGTCCATGCCCAACACGTGAAAGACCCGTCCCATGCCCATCCAACCGGCAATACAGTAGGTTAGATCGGTAATTTCAGCGTCGCTAAAGGCGGCTTTTAACTGTCTCCAAAAGACCTCGTCGCCAGCCAGTGCTTGGGGGCTTTCGCCCATGGCGTTGGCGTATTCAACGGCGAGGCGCTCTCGCTGATCGAGGTGATCTTGGCGACCGTCGAGCAGCGCTTGGTAAAATGCACCGTCGGGCACCTGACCGTTTTCAATAACGCCCGAGTCGATGCCGAGTTGCCCAACATCGCGCGCGGCGCGCCAATTCTTGCAAATAAGGCAGCCATTGATGATTGCCGTGGCGATTCGTGCGGCCTCGAACACTCTTAATGGCAAGCCACTGTGCAGGTAGATAGCGCGAGCAAATGCGTTGCCAGCAGCCGAAATTTCAGGTGCATAGATATCGCCCGGCCCGGCCATGAGGTCGTTGTCGTCGGTCGTAGGTGTGGAGATACGCATGGTGAATTTCCTTGTTTTTGTTGGTTGTTATGGGGATTATCGCCAAGGCCCATAAAAACGCGGGACTTGAGCGAGCGGTGCGCAGGTTAAACGATGATCTGTTCCTGCTGGGTAGCCATTGGCATTAATTTTTGACTGTAGGGCAAAATAACCGACGTTGCTAGGTCTTTGTAGCGCTTTTAACGCTGGGTCTTAGGCGCGTACTGATGCGGGCATCGGCAATGGTGCCTGGGCATTGGTATCGCAGATCAAGATTAAGCCGATATAAAGATACAAATAAAGATAAGTAATCGCTCACATTCAGATTTACACCGATATGTGTTTAACATTATTGTCCGAGGTTGTTGCTCACCACCGATTCAGAGGTTACTGATGCGCACGAGGGGACGACCTAGTCAATGACCGAGTAAATCACCGAGTAAATTACCTAATAAATAACCGCGTAAATAACCGAGTGAGCGTTGTTACAGCGGGTGTTTTCATACCCCGTTTTTGAGGTTTATTGACCAACGCTGGTTGCCCATGCCGCGGGTGAGCGTGTTGTCTTGGGTCACTTGCGCAAGCGCTTGCGGGTACAAAAATATTTCGCTGAGTAAATGGTTGTGTAGCCATCATTATCGGCGTTTTGAACTCCGGCTGAAGCTATGCTGGGTACCTTAACGCGCTGAGTTAATCGACCGCTTGTGGGCTCAAAAATATAGTCGTCGATGAACTGATTTTCTGCCAGATAACCGGGTGCATACGAGAAGTGTATGCGCTTTTTTATGCGTTCAAACGGCAGGCCGACGATAGAGCCTAGCGTCAGTGTTTGGTCACCCGAATTAAACACCAGCGTCAAACGCTCGACGTTGCCGCTGCGGCTTGTTGAGGTTTGTTGGCAATCAAAGGCGATGTCGCCAGAGGCAGAATTTGGTTGGCCGATAAGCGCCGCCGCGCTGCTGGTTGTTTGTTGGGTAGCGCTGCTGGCGGCGTTTTGCAACGGGTCGTCAAACGTATGCTTGTCGATGCCTGCGGGCGTTGCGCCGGGGAGATGTTCAAGGCGCTCGCTGAATCGATCAAGCGCTGCTAGGCCAAGCAAGGTGCCGAGACTGCCGATCAGTATACCTACGGCGATCGAGGTCAGCGTTAATCTACGTTTGCTGGTCGGATGATCGTTGTTCATGCATCGCCCACTGTGCTGGGTTGTGGTGGTCTCAGCCGATAAATTCGTGGTCGTTGTCGGTCAGGGTTTTGACGATCAGTTGTAGCCGTTCCTCGGGATTGGTCAATTCCAAAATGCACTGCATTAATTCGGGCTCAAAGCGCAATAGTTGAAAGATGGTAAACGAAAATTGCTGTGGATCCATCGCCAACCAGGCTTCTCGATTAAACCGACTGACCTCGGTGGGCGCTTGCCGGCCAATCAAGTCGAGGATCCTATCGACGATCTCGATCTGTTGGTCGACCATTTGGCTCGGTTCGACCGGATCGTCATGAAGCAGCGAGCAACTCGCGATGCGGTAGGGTAATGTTTGGATTTCACGGTCAAATTTTAAGCGGTGCCGCATGCTAATATTGACGTAAATTCTGCCGTCGCGGGAACGTTTTAGGATATTGCAGGGCCCCGCACTAAAGATCTCTTGCGGCAGGTAAGAGGCCTGATTGGTATTCAGTGCGCGCTGGATGGATTGCGGCTTTTTCGCCGCGCCGATCTGCTTTTTAACGTGGCATACCGCGATCATCCGTTCGTGTTCGACCGATTCATCGATCATCTTGCGATATCTGGGTTCGAACACATGCAGCGGCACGACGGTGCCGGGAAAGCTCACCTGATTGGGCAGTGGAAAAATAGCGACGTCTAAAAAGCTGCTCACATCAACTCGCTCTCGATAACCTACATTTTTATGAGTATTTCAGTACTAATCTTCATTATCCTAATATTTGCTGGCGGTAATGTCGAAGTGTTTTTGCCGCCGCAATCACTCGGTTACGAGGTTCGGTGACGTTTTTAGCGAATCTATAGAGCAATCAATCGCTACGCGATTCGCCGCGCTCGTCGATTAAACGGGTCGAAAACTGCTCGAATGCCAAAGGTGGCGCTATACCGGGAATTGGCTGTGGAGTTTTTATTCTGCGGCTGTCGATCCGGCTGTCGACACAGACATTGGCACAGACACGGACATAGGCACAGACACAGACATAGGCATAGACACAGACATAGACATAGACACAGACATAGGCATAGGCATAGGCATAGGCATAGGCATAGGCATAGGCACACGCATAAGCATAGACATAGAGTAATGCCGCTGCGCTACAATAGCGGTAAGCGGCGTCCGAGATCGATCATGGGCATCACCATCGATAGGCGTTTATCTGGGGTAGCGGCAATGCAGTTTTTTACAATATTAGTGTGCAGCGCCATGCTGGTCGGCTGTGATATCAATTTTAACGCCAAAGATGGCCTGCCGATCGGTACCGCTACCGATATGGCCCCGGATCAATACCGTACCGAGTTTGAAAATGACTGGGTTAAGGTCATCCGAGCGGGCTACGCCGCTGGTGAAAGTTCCGCAATGCACAGTCACAAGCGCACGGTCGGGGTTCACCTGACCGCCGTAAGTCGTTTGTTTACCAGTATAG
>CAJIZO010000014.1 GCA_905181995.1 Flavobacteriaceae bacterium TMED48 | reverse complement strand
AAGGGATTCCAGCGTAGCGGCCGTTCGCAACACGGCTTCACCGGGAATGTGGCGGATCACGTCGCCGGTTTCAGAATCCTTGACCTCGACCACGAACCGCTTGGATGGCTGGTCGACAGAAAAACTGAGATTGATCGCCTTGGCTTTAACCGCGTCATTGAGTTCGGCAGCCGCGACCCTGAGCGCGCCAAAGTTCTGCTCGAGCTGCTGCGGTGATTCAAGCTTGCGCAGCGTCTGCGCCTTGCTCGTTACACTGACGGAGGATTGCCCGTTGGCGTTGACGTCTGGTTCAGACGACACCACGGACGCAACCTGCACCGCCGACGTCACCTGTGGACGCGGAATACTCGCAACGACTGCCGATGCCGGATTGGGCACCTTGATACTGCCTTCAAAGCCTGCCATACCATGTCACCTCCGTGATCAACCACCAATTCTGCTAATTTTCTGGCGCTCGAGGCCATTCAAAATCGCCCTTGGTTACCCTCAGGCATCGGCAGAAGTGCGACCAGCTTTAATTTCCAATACCGAAAACCGCCCACCACAAGCATGGCGCACACGCCCCCTGCGCGCCTGTCAGGATGCCTGCAATCACGCTATACTCGCCGCGCCAAGACCTTAAAATACACCCAACAACACAGAGACATACAGCGCGTCGTGAGCCTATTTATCTACATCGCCGACCGTATAGACGCGGCCATCGATCGCATCGGTCGGCTACTGGCGTGGCTCAATCTGCTGATGGTACTGGTGGTTGTGACCATCGTCGTGCTGCGCTACTGCTTTGCCCTGGGCTCGGTCGCGCTGCAGGAGTCGGTGAGCTATCTGCACGCCGCCATTTTTATGCTCGGCATCGCTTATACGCTGCAGCACAATGGCCATGTTCGGGTAGATATTTTTTATCGCCAAGCTAGCCCGCGCCGCCGCGCCATGATCGACCTTTTAGGGACACTGCTGTTTTTACTGCCGGTATGCCTGGTCATTTTTATCGGCAGCTGGGACTACGTTGTCGCCAGTTGGAACATCGCCGAGCGCTCGGAAGAGCGCAGCGGCATTGCCTTTGTTTATGCGCTTAAAAGCTTGCTGCTACTCATGCCCGCGCTACTATTTTTGCAGGGGCTCGCCGGCGCGTTGCGGCTGATCTTAACCCTTGTCAACGTGCCTACCGATAGACGAGAAAGTCGGGGCAACAATGGCTGAGATGATCCCATTTTTGTTGTTTATCTGCACCTGCGCCGTTCTGTTGGCCGGTTACCCGGTAGCGCTCTCGCTGGCGGGTACGGCTTTGTTGT
>CAJIZO010000013.1 GCA_905181995.1 Flavobacteriaceae bacterium TMED48 | reverse complement strand
CCACCGCCGACCGAGAAACCACAGAGACCACGCACTTTTCCAGTTGGGACCGCTGGGGCAATGTCGTCAGTAGCACCACCACCTTAAATTTTGGCTATGGCAACGGTATCTCAGTAACCGGCGGCGGGTTTTTAATGAACAATGAAATGGATGATTTTTCGTCCAAACCCAACACCCCAAACGTCTTTAACCTCCTCGGCGGCAGCGCCAATGCGATTCAACCCGGTAAGCGCCCGCTATCATCGATGACTCCGACGCTGGTATTCGATAACAGCGGCGTGCCCCTGTTAGCCACTGGAAGCCCCGGTGGCAGTACTATTATCACCGTGGTGCTGCAAACCGTACTCAACGTACTGACCTTTGACATGCGCATCGCCGAGGCGTCGTCGGTGCCGCGCATCCATCACCAGTGGTACCCCGATAAACTCTACTACGAATCGGGCATCTCCCCCGACACCCTAACTGCGCTGACCGCCATGGGCCATACCATCAATGCAAAACCGCGTATTCTCGGTGCCACCCAGAGTATCCAAAAGGGCCCCAACAACAGTTTACTCGGCGCGTCTGATCCACGCCGTCAAGGCGCTGGCGCGGTCGCCGAACCTTAACGGCGGTCGGCGTTTAAAACCCGTCAGCAGAATGTATCCGCCGTTGGTGCATGGCTAGCTCTTGACTCACTATGACCCAGATGCGCGGGTAAACGTCGTGGACAAAAAATTGCAGCGATCCAATCAATCCAAAACGCTGCCATCGCGGCTCAAGCGCGGCGCCGTTGCAGCCGTCATCGGACTGGTCTGCGCGTTGGCGATTACCGCGATGGTAACGCCGGTATGGGTCGCGCAAAAAGTCACCTACCAGACCTATATCACCGCCGATGGTCAAGCGGCCTACCTAGATGAGGGCGTCGAGCGACTGATAGGCACACCGGTGCCCCTCAGCGAATCTGCTTTGCGAGCCGACGCGCTGCAGGCCGCCGAAACACGCCCCCAAGTCGAACAACAGTGGGTTGTCGAGACCGTCGACAGGGACGGTGAAAGCCGCCGACAGATCTCGCGACTACAACTTAAATACCACTACGGGCCCTGGTCGCTGCTACCCGCCCTGCTAGCCATCGCCCTGAGCCTGTTGACCCGCGATCCGCTGATTGGGCTGTTCACTGGCATTGTCGCCGGCGCATCTATGCTGGTAGATTTTGACCCCGCAGGCGTCACCAGCGGCGCCACACCGGGTGCTGCTGGCGTGCTGGTGCTGTACCTGTGGTTGCTCGGCGGTCTGATGGGCCTGTGGTCGCGCACTGGGGCCGCCAAAGCCTTCGCCGAGTTTATGACCGACCACTTTGTCCGTGGGCCAAAATCTGCAAAACTGGTCGCCTGGTGCCTTGGCGTGGTGTTTTTTCAAGGTGGCGCGATCAGCGCTGTACTGGTTGGCACCACGGTAAAACCGCTGACGGACCAACACAATATCAGCCATGAAGAACTCGCTTATATCGTTGATTCCACCGCCTCGCCGATCGCTGCTGTGATCGCGTTTAACGGCTGGCCGGTCTACGTACAGGCGCTAATTTTTGTTCCAGGCGCGAGCTTTTTGGCGACCGATGCCGACCGTATCGCGTTCTTTTTCAACAGCGTGCCAATGAGTTTTTACGCTATTTTGGCCGTCCTCGGCACGCTATTACTGAGTCTGGATATTACTCGTTTTTGCGGCCCCGGAATACGCCGCTCCCGCCTGCGCGCGCGCAACACTGGGCAACTCGACGCGCCCGGCGCGACGCCTTTAAGCGCGCGGCAACTGCAACGGCTCGACGTTCCCAGTGACTACCGACCTCACGTGATAGAATTTTTATTACCGTTAACGCTGTTGATTGGGATTGCCGTGGTCAGTACTGCCATCGGTGGTTCGCCGCAAATTGTCCTCGCATTCGCCAGCGCCTTGGTGCTGTCGATGGCCATGGCGTTGTTCAAGGGTATGCGCCCGCGGCAGATTATGCAGGGGTTTGGTAACGGTTTACAGGGGGTGGTTGTGGCGTCGGCGGTCTTGATTTTGGCGATCGTTCTGGGCACCCTCAGTAACGCGGTGGGCGGCGGCCTCTATCTGGTGATGCTACTTAGCGCATCCCTGCCCTTTTGGATCGCGCCCCTGTGTCTGCAATCGATCGCCATAGTCACGGC
>CAJIZO010000012.1 GCA_905181995.1 Flavobacteriaceae bacterium TMED48 | reverse complement strand
CCCGCACACCAAGCTAACCAAACTTTATGACCATGTCATGGAGTATGCCGATCTTCCTGACCTGTTGATCAAACAAATCGTCCACTACTTCGAAAATTACAAGGCGCTGGAACCAGGCAAGTGGGTCAAGGTCGATGGTTGGGATGACGCAGCGGCCGCACGCGCAGAAATCATCGCATCGCGCGATCGCTACACCGCGGGCTAACTTCGCAATTCGAGACTATTGGGGGCTCAAGAGCATCTCGCAATTGAGCCCGTGATCTCTGATCAGTATTTTAAGGCGGTGTAAAGCATCTTTCTGTATCTGCCGAACGCGCTCACAGGTCAAGCCAATTTCGGACCCAACCTGCTGCAATGTCTCTTGACGATGATTGAGCAATCCAAAGCGACGCACCAACACCTGTTTTTGCTTCTCTGGCAAATCCAACAGCAACGCGTTTAACATTTCCAGAAAATTATCGTCTTCAGCGCACTTTTCTGGATTGTTGTATGGCGTCGTACCCACGCTGTGACTGTCGTACTTTAAGGCATCTTCAACGTCTAAATTCACCGGCGAAACGCGGTGACTGACAGCCAAAAGATCGCATACATCGGCCTCCGGCTTGTCGACCACGGCGGCAATTTCGGCTGCCGTAGGTTCCTTTTCACCAGACTGCAACAACTCACGCGATGCTCGTAGGCAATGGTTCAGTTCCTTTACGACGTGCACCGGCATTCGAATTGTGCGCGATTGATTCATCAAACCGCGCTCGATCATCTGTCTAATCCACCAAGTGCCATAGGTGGAAAAACGATAGCCCAATTCGGGATCAAATTTATCCACAGCGCGCAGTAAACCAAGGTTGCCCTCTTCGATCAAATCCAATAAATCGAGCCCACGATTGATGTAACGCCGCGCTATTTTAACCACCAAGCGCAAATTACTCTCAATTAGCTTGGTTTTCGCCGCCTTGTCACCCTCGCGACAGCGCCTTGCACAGGCGACTTCTTCTTCCGCCGTCAACAGCGGTGCTCGGCCGATTTCTTTGAGGTATAAGGCAGTGATGTCGAGACTGACCGAACCAGTGGCCCGAGCAGTCGTGGCTTTTTTGATTGCGTTTTTGGTTGTATCTTTGTCGAATAGATTTTCCATATCTCAATGCATCTCCTTTGCATTTAAATCCATCTAAAGTCGCCTTCCTGGCAACCCGCAACGACGCCGCTGCGCCGCTTACTGATTCAGATAAGATGCCGGATCCACCGGTTTCCCATCTTTTCTAATTTCAAAATATAACGTTCCCGACGACCCCAGCTTCGATATTATCTGCATGGTATCGACTCGCTGGCCCTCCCTGACCAGTATCTCATCGTTGTGCGCATAGGCACTAAGCAACAATTCTGAGTGTTTAATGATAACCAATTTTCCGTAACCTCTCAATCCATTTCCTGCATAGACTATTTCTCCCGGCGCGGACGAGCGCACAGCGGCCCTGGCGAGCGCTTTAATTTTGATGCCCTTGCGCAACTTGGCGATGTTAAAAGCCTCGACCACTTTGCCGCGAACCGGCCACCGCCATTGGCGCTGGGAATTGCCGGCAGCGTTGCTGTCGGTCGCTGGCGATGCGGCACGTCGAGCCGTTGTTGGCGGCGGCACCTTGGTCACTGCGGCGGCTCGCGGCGCAGCACCGCCGGTGGGCGGGCGCGCAGGGCTATCGGCGACCACTTGCGTTGCCTCGCCGGCTTTAGCTGGGGTTACTTTGCTGCTCACGCGAGCGGTTTTTGACACAGTACTGGGGCTAGAATCCAAGCTCAAAACCTGCCCAGGGTGAATCGTAGCGGTGGTCGAAATACCATTAACCCGCGCCAGAGTCACGACGTTCAAATCGTATTTCCAGGCGATTGAATACAGCGTTTCACCGCGCACCACAGGGTGGGTATCGATGACTTGCAAGCGCGGCACCTCAAGGCTAGATAGCGACGCAGGTTGCTGACTACAGCTTGCCAAAGCGGTCAAAAAGATCACTGGAAACATCTGCAATAAAGCGCGCACCTTGAGCATCCTAAATGGCTTAACCCTCCGATCGACGACTAACATAGTCGAAACCCGCAACCAAAAGCAAACCCAAAAGGGCAAATACCAGACATTCTGTCGTGGCCGGATCAATCTGTGCCAACTCTGCGTATTGCTTCGGCAGTAGGTTGATCATGCCAACTGGCAAGGAGGGTTCATCCGCAAATTCTGGGCGGTACCGCCACGGCCAAACAAGCTTCAGGCTGCCGATAAGAAAACCGCACATGGTAGCCATTAAGGCAGTTTGGTGCACCCGCATCAACCAGGATAATAAGCGGCTGAAGAGTATCAGCCCGAGTATTCCGCCGGCGCCAAACGCCGCAAGGATATCCAATTGAAAATGCGCAATCGCGGTAATTATCGTTGGATAAAGACCCAGCGCGACCAAAATCAAGGTGCCCGACAACCCCGGCAAAATCATCGCACAAAAGGCCATCGATCCGGCAAAAAACAAACTGGTGTAACCGCCCTGCAACGCCATGGGCGGCAACGTGGACAACGCCAGCGCAGCGTGAACGCCACAGATCAGGAGAAACCAATGATGCCAATAGGTGGGTCGGTATCGGCGCAGCAGCAGGATCGCAGACGCGCTGATCACGCCGCTAAAGAAAGACCATAGCGGCAATCCGTGGGCATCGAGCAGATAGTCGATCAATCCAGCCAGCAACACCGCACTCGTCACTATACCCGCTACCAGGGTAGTCAACCAAGTGCCATTGATGGCGCGCCATGCCGCAGCGATACCATCTCGCCTGAGGGTTTTTAGGGCGTTGCCATCGATAGATTTAATGCTCTCGAGCAACTCACCATAAATACCGGTGATTAGCGCCACGGTACCACCCGACACACCCGGCACCAAATCGGCGATACCCATGGCCATGCCCTTGGCAAACAGAGCGGTCGAAGAAAACCGCTTCAACTGTTCAAGACGACCGTCCAGCTAACGGGACAGTCCCCCCAAAAGGGGTACAAATTTGACCTGTTCGACGATCTCTTCATCAAATTCATAAGAGTCTCCATCGCGCTTCAACACCCGCAGTTCTTGCTCGCGACCATTGCCGACTGGGATCACCAAGATACCGTTGGGGGCCAATTGCCGCAAGAGATCGTCGGGCACCTGCTGGGGCGCAGCGGTGGTAATGATACCATTGAAGGGGGCTTGCTCCTGCCAACCAAAACTACCGTCGGAGAGTGCCGGTGTAATGCCGCGAAGGCCCAGCTTTCGGAAGCGCGCTTTGGCTTTTATGAGGAGGGGCTCTATTCGCTCCACGGTGTAAACCTGATCGACCAATTGTGCCAGTATGGTGGTCTGATAACCCGACCCGGTGCCAATCTCTAACACCCGATCGAGTGGTCCGTCGGCGAGCAGCAGTTCGGTCATGCGCGCGACTATATAGGGTTGTGATAGAGTTTGCGAAAAACCAATCGGCAACGCTGTATCTTCGTAGGCTCGATGCGCCAGCGCCTCATCCAAAAATAGATGGCGCGGCGTCATTCTAATCGTATCCAACACCGATTGATTGACGATACCCTGCTCCTGCAAACGCAAAATTAACCGTTCGCGGGTTCGCTGAGACGTCATACCCACGCCTGCCAAGTCGATCGAGTTCACTGCTCCTCCCAATTTTTAAACGCCGACCACAGCCTAGATGTAGCCTTGCATATGAGCATTTTTTTCGGCTCTAAATATATCACAGCGAGGCCATCTGATGGCGAAATAATTCGCCCATTTCGCGCAGCACCGCAGTCGCAAAGCAGCCTTTGGGCAATTCAAATTGAAGCCGAACCTGATCCTCACCTAGATATTTGAAATCTATATTACCCGGTAGTAGCCGCAGATTGCGCCGCTCTTGCGTTAGCCCTGCGTGCTCGAGCGCATGACGCCACTCCCCCCAATCAGCCAGCACTTGATCCTCGACTTGCCGCGCGCTGCCCTGTGCACTCGATCGGCCGCGCCCCCATAGAGGGCCCGTTTCAGCGTCGGGGAATTCATCGCCCGCCAGATGATTGGCAATATATTTCGCCAATACCAGATTAAATAACCAGGCCCGCGCCGCCGATAGATACATTCCGGTACCGCGACGATTACCGCGCAATCGACCGCTGTCGATTAGGCGCTGCGCCTCGTGTAAATTACCGCCAGCATGGCCGAAGCGCTGCTCGGCAAAATAATTCGGCACGCCATGGCGACCGATACCATTGAAACGCCGTTCGAGGGCTGCGATATCGCCGCTGACCTGACGCAATACAAGGTTAAAATAATTGCCGCTGTGCGCGCCGCGACGTAATTTTTTATGGTGCCGTGCGGCGGTCATAATAGTGTAGTCGGGGTGAGCTAGGTCGGCCGCGGAAAGCGTGCGACCAGGCAGGTGCAGACTGAACCACTGCGTGGTCACGGCAGCGCGGTCCTTGAGCCCGCAAAGACCGACATCGCGTCGATCAATGCCGGCTAGTTGAGCCAAAAGCCCAGCTACCCAAAGGCTGTTTTGGTCGACTTTTCGAACCTGTAAAAATAGGTGTTCACCGTCCCCAGAGGGTTCAAAACCGAGTATTTCATCGACCTGAAAGTCGGCCGTACAACTGCGTATCTGGGCACTGCCAAGCGGCTGAAACATCCGCGGCAGGCGGTGAAAATCGAACCCAAACTCACTTTCATGCATACTCAAAATCCAGATCTAATCGCTCAAACTGGCTCGACAAGAACCACTGCGTGGCAGGCGATACCCTCACCGCGGCCGACAAATCCCAACCGTTCGGTGGTGGTTGCCTTGATGTTGATTCGATCCAGCGACGCGTTTAAATCGGCGGCTAAACAAGCGCGCATGGCTGCGAGATGCGGAGCCATTTTTGGGCCCTGCGCGACAATGGTTATATCGGCGTTGACCAACCGGTAACCGCGCGCCGTTAGCATGCGCACCACTTCAACCAGAAGATCGCGACTGTTGCTGTTGTAGTAGGCGTCGTCGGTGTCGGGAAAGTGCTTACCTATATCACCCAAACAGAGCGCGCCCAAAAGTCCATCCATCAGCGCATGAATGACGACATCGCCGTCGGAGTGCGCGACCAGCGAATGGGTATAGGGGATAGCGACACCCCCTAGGAGTAACTCATCGCCCGGACCAAAAGCGTGCACATCATAACCGTGTCCTATACGCATCGCGGATTCTCCTGTGCGGTCAATATCGCGGCTGCCATTATCAAGTCCTCGCTGCAGGTAATTTTTATATTGTCTCGTCGCCCCTCGACCGCTAACACCGGCCGCGCGGCGTATTCGAGCGCAGATGCCTCATCGGTGGGCACCAAAGCGCGCGCCGCTGCCGCCGCCAATGCCGCCGTCAGTTCGCCATAGCGAAACATCTGTGGCGTCTGCGCAAGCCTGAACTGAACTCGATCGGCGGTATGCAAAATGGCACCCTCGACGCTGACCGCTTTGAGCGTGTCTGCGATAGGTGCCACCAATATTCCACCGACTGGGTGCCGATCGACCTCACGCCTGAGCTTGGCAATCGATTCGAGAGCAATACACGGCCGTGCGATGTCGTGAACCAGCACCCAGTCCATAGGGTCGGCACAGGCGTCTATCGCGCGCAACCCATTGGCCACCGACTCAGCGCGGGTCGCGCCACCCGATATCAATTCGACACGCGGATCTGAAGATGCAGGGATTTCGCTCCACGTCGCCTGCCGTAGGTCACAGGGCACGATCAGACGCGCAATATCGGGCACTTGTAACAGGCGATAGAGACAGCGCTGCGCCACCGTCTCGCCGCATAAGTCGAAGAACTGCTTGGCTTTCAAGTCCGAAAAACGTCGCCCTGTGCCTGCCGCCGGAACAATCATCCAGAGCCTGGGACCGTCGTCTGAAGGCGCAACATCGCCGGTATCAGGGTTCATCATCCGGCCCTTCACTCGCCTTGTCGATCACCAGATAAAAAACTTCGCCGCGCTTGACCATGCCCAGGTCTTCTCGGGCTTTTTCCTCGATCGTTTCAAGGCCATTTTTCAAGTTGGCAACCTGTTTGGCAATGTTGTCGTTGCGCTGCTGGAGGCGCTGGTTTTCGTTATTTTTTTCAACCAACAACGCGTCAAGTTCAGCCTTGTGAGCCAGGCTGCCATCGCCGAACCAGAGTTGACCCTGAAGCGACAACAACAGTAACACCAAGAGAGCCAGTAACACTTTTAACATCGTAAAAGTTCCCTCCAGCGACCGGCCACAGCACGCACAGGCGCTAGCTAATGATTAAATTCTGCGCGCCCCCGGTAGGGTGCCAACTGGCTGCCCAATTCAGCTTCAATACGCAACAAGCGATTGTATTTGGCGACGCGATCCGATCGACACAGCGAGCCGGTTTTAATTTGTCCAGCCGAGGTGCCCACCGCAAGATCGGCGATAGTGGTGTCCTCGGTCTCTCCAGATCGGTGAGAAATAACCACGTTGTAGCCAGCGCGTTTAGCCATGGCGATGGCGTCTAACGTCTCGCTCAGAGTACCGATTTGGTTAAACTTGATCAAGATAGCGTTGGCCACACCCTGTTCAATACCGCGTCCGAGTATGCGTGTATTGGTGACGAACAAATCGTCACCGACCAACTGCACCCGCTCACCGAGCTTTTCAGTCTGATATTTCCAGCCATCCCAGTCCGACTCATCCTGACCGTCTTCAATCGAAAGTATCGGGTACTGGTCGCATAGTTCGGCCAAAAAATCGCTAAACCCCGATGCCGTGTATATTTTTCCCTCGCCACTGAGATCGTACTGATGGTTGCGGTAGAACTCTGAGGCCGCGCAATCGAGCGCCAGCGTGATGTCACTACCAAGCTCGTAGCCTGCGGCCTCGACCGCTTCGGCGATCACCGCTAGAGCCGCCGAGTTAGACGCCAAATTCGGCGCAAAACCGCCCTCGTCACCCACCGCCGTGCTCAGCCCGCGCGTCGCGAGAACCGTCTTCAAACGGTGGAAGATTTCCGCGCCAATCTGCAGCGCCTCGGCGAAGCTGTTGGCCGCTACCGGTTGCACCATAAATTCTTGGATGTCGACGTTGTTGTCAGCGTGCTCGCCACCATTGAGAATATTCATCATCGGCACCGGCATACTGTATTCACCTGCGGTGCCGTTCAATTCGGCGATGTGCGCGTACAGCGGTATACCCTTTGAAACCGCCGCCGCTCGAGCCGCCGCGAGAGAGACGGCCAATATAGCGTTGGCGCCGAGCACTGCCTTGTTGTCGGTGCCGTCCGCGGCAATCATAGCGTCGTCGATAGCCCGCTGGTCAGCGGCGTCACTACCGACCAATAACGCTTTAATTTGATTGTTGATATTGGCCACCGCCGACAACACGCCGCGACCCAAATAGCGGCTTTTGTCGCCGTCTCGAAGCTCCAGCGCTTCGCGTGAACCGGTCGAGGCTCCCGACGGAGCCATGGCAGAACCTACCGCCCCATCGGCTAATACTACCTCGGCCTGTACCGTGGGATTACCCCTCGAATCCAGTACCTCATAAGCACAAATATTTGCGATCTGGGTCATACTAACTGTTCTCCTGTTGGCGCTGTGGGAATGTTTAAAGCTCTCGTTGATGTTCGGTATTTAACCAATATCCAACTCTGGAAAACTCTTTACTAGCCGATCGACATCGCGCATCTGCTGTAAAAAACCTTCCAATTGACCGAGCGGTAGGGCGCTGGGGCCGTCGCACTTGGCATTATCTGGATCTGGGTGGGCCTCGAGAAAGAGTCCCGCAACACCCACTGCGACTCCAGCTCTGCCCAACTCGGCAACCTGACCACGCCGACCACCCGACGCAGCACCGAGTGGATCTCGGCATTGCAGCGCATGGGTCACATCAAAGATCAATGGCAACCCGCCGCTGATATTCTTCATGGTTGCGAAACCGAGCATATCGACCACCAGATTATCGTAACCCAGACAGGTCCCTCGCTCGCAGAGCATCAACCGATGGTTGCCACACTGGCGAAACTTATCGACAATATTGAGCATCTGACCGGGGCTCAAAAACTGGGGTTTTTTAATGTTAATAGCAACGCCCGACTCCGCCATAGCACGCACCAAATCGGTTTGCCGCGCCAAAAACGCCGGTAACTGGAGCACATCACAAACCTCTGCGGCGGCGGCCACTTGCTCTATTTCATGCACGTCGCTGATCACCGGGCAGCCAAAAGTGGCTTTGATATCCGCCAGAATTCTCAGTCCGGCGTCTAGGCCCGGCCCCCTAAAAGAGTCCATAGAGGAACGATTGGCCTTGTCGAAAGAGGCTTTAAAAATATACGGAATACCCAGTTTAGTGGTGGCCGCGACGTAGGCCTCCGCGACTTGCATCGCCATATCTCTGGATTCTAAAACGTTCATACCACCGAACAGCGCCATCGGTCGATCATTACCGACCCTCAGGTCGCAGACGTCGATGTCGACAGACGCCCGAGTACTCATCCTTGACGGCGCTCTGAGTAAGCCATAGCCGCCTTGACAAAAGCGGTGAACAGCGGGTGGCCATCGCGGGGCGTCGAGGTGAATTCAGGGTGAAACTGGCTGGCGAAAAACCACGGGTGATCGGGCAACTCAATGGCCTCGACCAAATTCTTATCCTCAGACAGAGCACCGACCACTAAACCCGCCTCACGCAATTGTGGCAAGTAATTGTTGTTGACCTCGTAGCGATGACGATGACGCTCTTTGACAGTATCAGAGCCGTAGATAGCGCGCGCTTTTGAGCCGGGATTCAAGTGGCATAATTGCGCACCGAGGCGCATCGTACCGCCGAGATCAGATTCGTTATCGCGCTGCTCGACGCTACCGTCGGACGCCAACCATTCGGCAATCAGCCCGATCACTGGATGGGCTGTATCGGGATCAAATTCGGAACTGTTGGCCGCCGTCAAGCCGCAAATATTGCGCGCGTACTCGATCACCGCAACCTGCATGCCCAAGCAGATACCCAGGTAGGGAATGCCGCCTTCTCGCGCGGTCTTTACCGCAAAAATTTTACCCTCAGTGCCGCGCGTGCCAAAACCACCCGGCACCAAAATCGCGTCGGCTCCATCGATTAACGACGGATCTGTCTCTAAATTGTCCGAATCCAGATAGCGGATTTTAATTTTTATCTTGTTCTGGATGCCGGCGTGGATCAACGCTTCGGTCAACGACTTGTAAGCATCGAGTAATTCCATGTACTTACCCACCATGGCGATACAGATCTCGCCATCGGCGTTTAACTGGTTTTCAACCACCATATCCCATTCATGCAGGTCAGCCGCCGGCAGATCGATGTTAAACCTGTCGAGTACATACTGATCGAGCCCCCACTCATGGAGCATCCGAGGCACACGATAAATGGTCGGCGCGTCCATCACTGGAATCACTGCGCGCTCTTCGACATTGGTGAACAGCGAAATCTTTTGGCGTTGCGATTCTTCGATCTCGACCTCTGATCGACACAGCAACATATCCGGTTGCAAGCCAATAGATCGCATCTCTTTGACCGAGTGCTGCGTGGGTTTGGTTTTGGTTTCACCCGCCGATGCAATGTAGGGAACCAACGTCAAGTGCAACAGCAACGCGCGCTGGTGCCCCAACTCGCCTTTTAACTGTCGGACTGCCTCCAAAAACGGTTGCGATTCAATATCACCGACGGTACCACCAATTTCAACCACGGCAATATCTGCCTCGCCCGCACCCGCGTAGACCCGCCGTTTGATTTCATCGGTTAGGTGGGGAATCACCTGCACCGTGCCCCCGAGGTAATCTCCGCGGCGCTCTCGGCGGAGAATCGTCTCGTATATTTGGCCACTGGTGAAATTATTTTTTTGGGTCATTTTCGAACGCAAAAAACGCTCGTAGTGCCCTAAGTCGAGGTCGGTTTCCGCCCCGTCTTCGGTGACGTAGACTTCTCCATGCTGATAGGGACTCATGGTTCCAGGGTCGACGTTTAAGTAGGGATCCAATTTTAGGATCGTCACGTTCAGACCGCGCGCCTCGAGCAGGGCGCCGAGCGATGCCGAAGCAATACCCTTGCCCAAAGAGGAAACCACACCACCAGTTACAAAGATAAAACGCGCCATATTAAGCCCTAGTTAGCAACCAGCTAGTCAGTCAGAAAAATCGTAGGAAACAGCTCGTTGCGCCCGATTGGCAGCGCCGACCCATCCCAAGTAAGATGGGTCTACAGGCTAACAGAATTGTGCCTGTGGATCTACACAGAGTTGCTGCGCCAGTGTATTTTTAAACCGCGTTCGCCCGCGCCTGCTTGCCAACCTTCACAAATCCACAGATCGCCCACCGCAACCAACTTTCCGGCCGCATATATTAGCGGTATCGAGGATCGCCACCAGGGCTCTAGAGCATATTCTTGAAAGAGTTTTTTAAGCCGTTGCGAATGCCCTCGACCCACTGGCCGGCAACGCTCACCACCGCGCCTAAAACCGACCTCCACAGTAGTCGAGGCCGCCAATCGCAAGCCCAGAGACTGTTCCTCTGACGCCGTCAGTAAGCCGCCTCCGGGAAGCGCCAATGGGCCATCTAACTGCCACTTTATTAGTTTTTTAGCGCCATCAGCGGGTTCCTCCACAGCGCGAATAACGTAGAGTTTATCTCGATATCGACGGTACTGATAATTACCGCAAGCAACTATCGGAAGCGCGCCGGAACGCGCACTCACACAGCTTTTAAGAACCTCTTCAACCACTTTGAAACTCGGCGGTTGCAAGCCCAATTGACTCGGCATGTGCCGAATAATATTGCGCTGTCGAGGACTGTCCAATAGAGACAACTGTGAGATTCCAATCGACAGCCCAGATCGCTCATCACGCCTGTCCAAACGCGCCAAATCAGTTCGAAAAACTGAGCTGGCAAGCGCATCGGCCTCTCGGCTACGGGCCGCCGAGGAGGCAATTCGCAAGGCGTGATCGGGCCAGCGCTCGGCGATCGCGGGCACCACTCGGTGGCGCAAGAAGTTGCGATCAAAATTAACGTTGGCATTGCTATGGTCATCGATCCAGCGCAATCCATGGTGCCGTCCGTAGGCCAGCAAGTCGGCTCGGGTCAGCCGTAAAAGAGGCCGTGTCAGGTAGCCGGGGCCGAGCTTGCGGGTGGCCGGAATACCGGCCAATCCGCGACTACCAGAACCTCGCAGCAGGTGATAGAGCACCGTTTCCACCTGATCGTCGGCATGATGGCCCAGTAACAATACACCGCCGTCGATCAGTTCTTGCCGGAAGGCGGCATAACGCTCAGAGCGAGCGGCAGCCTCTTGGTTGCCAGATTGCCGGCAGTCGATTCGATGGGCGCTGAAAGCCACCGACAACGCCGCGCAATTGCTTTGCGCATGCGCCTGCCAAGCGTCCGCCGAGCAACTCAGCCCATGATTAACATGCACCGCTCGGATCCGTTCACTGCTCCAATATTGAACCGCTAAATGCAACAGCACGGTCGAATCCAACCCGCCGCTGTAGCCCACCAACAGCTGGGGAGAATCGCGCAGCGCTGGAGCCCAGTCAGCGAAAACAGTGGCTGCAGTCAACGTTGGCGCGTCACTCATTGGGCGTCTGGCGCAGTCGTTCAGAGTACTCCCGATCGAGCATCAAAGTGCAGGTCTCGGCCACTTCATCGTAGGTGATTACCACATCACCGCGCTCTAGCTGGCGCTCTACCTGAGCCACCTTGGCGTCCATCGAGCAATCTTCAACGCCGTAATCGGTGCCCTCGCGCAACACAAACTCTTCAATAACTGCGCGCAAGGTGTCGCCACCAAGTCGCTGATAGGGAACCAGAATCAACGGTCGGGCTTAACAAAGCGTAGCGTCATGCGGTCGCTCTCGCCAATCGATAAGTAGCGCTCACGATCCTCGTCCCCCTGCGCCAAACTCGGCGGCAAGCTCCACACGCCGCGCGGGTGATCTGCGCTATCCAGCGGGTTGGCATTGACCTCGGAACTTGCCTGAAAGACAAACCCCGCACGACGAGCCAAGTCCATCACATACTGCTGCGACATATAACCACTTTTTTTCGTCGCCTCGCGAGTCATATCACTGGCACCACGGTGCTCGACCACGCCGAGCACGCCGCCAGGTACCAAGGCCTGATAAAATAGCTCAAATGCAGCGGACTCACTGTCGGAGTTCACCCAACTGTGAACATTTCTAAAGGTCAAAACCGCGTCCAGTGAGACATTCGGAACATCGAGCTGTCCCTCGGCTGGATCAAAGGTCACTAACTTCACCCCCTCATAGACCTCCGGATAAGCGGTACTCTGATCGACAAACCCCTGACGTTGGCGAAGCACATAGGGTCGCGCATTCACCGGATTGGCATGGGCCGCATACAGCGTGCCCTCAAGATAGGGCGCCAGTATATCGGTATACCAACCACCACCTGGGCTGATCTCGACGACATTCATATTTGGCTCGATGCCCATGAACGCGAGGGTCGCCGCCGGATGACGAAAGCGATCGCGCTCGGCATGATCGGCTTGACGATGGACGCCACCCAAAGCCTCCTGCATGGCCGCTGATATGGGCGCAACCGGGTTTGGCTTGACCGACCGAGTCGGCTCGATCGAACCACAGCCGCCAATGATCAACACCCAGACTAGTAATACACAATTCTTTATAGACATAATTCCTCCATTAAATATGACTCTGCCATTAGATATAACGCCACCAGCAACTGCAATCCACGCGACGGTCGATGACTGGACGCCTCTGTGGCGCGCTGTCGAGGTCAACCAATTGGCGATAATAGCGCCCGTAAACAACGTAGCAACAGCGATAATCAAAGGGTCAAATACCCGCTACGATCGATACCAACCGATGAATCCGCTGACGTCTAGTTGATGCGGCACCCAAGTTGGTCAGCATTGCTGTGTCTGACGCTGTGAATGATGGCATAATGCGGGCGTCGAATCATCTGGAAAAATCCGTGTCCATAGCGATCAGCCATCATTTGGTATTAACCATACTCGCCGACGACCGCCCCGGCATCGTCGAGCGCGTTGCTCAAGCAGTTACCACGCATGGCGGCAGTTGGACCCGCTCCAGCATGACCCGTCTTGGTGGCAAGTTTGCCGGCCTACTGTTGGTCGATGTCGACGTGACGCGCAAGCGCGCATTGGTCGAGGCTCTGGAAAGCCTAGATCAGAAACCAGATGCAATTCGTATTTTGGTAGACGAGAGTCAGCCAAACGATAGCGTCTTAGCCGCTCAGACCGCCTGCCCACGCACCGTTGAAATTAGCATTGTCGCCAACGACCGACAGGGGATCGTCGGCGAAATTGCCCGCTTATTAGCGGCGCACGCGATGAACTTAGAGTCACTCGACAGTTTTTGTGAGAGTGCACCGATGGCCGCCGGAAGTATTTTTCACGCCCACGCGGCGATAAAACTCCCCGAGGGGATGTCGCGAACCCGATTCACCGAACTACTGGAGAGCCTGTCGGATGACCTGATGATGGAGATCCAGTCAAAAGACTAACCTATGCTCGATATCGTGCTCTATCAGCCGGAAATACCTCCAAATACCGGAAATATTATTCGCCTGTGCGCCAACACTGGGTTTCGGTTGCACTTGATTGAACCTCTGGGGTTTGAGTTGGAAGATAAAAAACTCCGTCGCGCCGGACTCGATTACCGAGAGTTTCAAGCGCTCAAGCTCTACGCCAACTGGCAAGAATACCGCGCGTCGACAACCAGTAAAAATTTATACGCGTTCAGCACCAAGGGCAGTCGGTGCTTTTCGAGCGTAAATTACCAAGCCGGCGATGCGCTAATCTTTGGGCCTGAAACCCGTGGACTGCCGGATGACATTCGCCGTGAAATTGGTCAGCAACAGGTACTGAAACTGCCGATGCAAGCCGCAAGCCGCAGCTTGAATCTCTCTAATACGGTCGCGATCGTAACCTATGAGGCCTGGCGTCAACTGGATTTTTCTGGCGCGCAGATGTAAGGTTGTAAAACGCATTCGACAACCTGATAACCCGCCCGGTATTCCCATAATCGAGCCTTGAGCTTTATGTATAGCGCTGGAAAACACGCGATGAAGAAAAAAATTGGCTTGTTTTACGGCAGCACCACCTGTTACACCGAAATGGCCGGAGAAAAGATTCGCGACGCCATCGACCTAATACTCGGCAGCGGTGCAGTGACAATGCACAATGTGGCATTCGACTCGCTACATCTAATGGCCGATTATGACTATTTAATCCTTGGAATTCCGACCTGGGATTACGGCGAATTGCAGGAAGATTGGGAACTTCACTGGCCGCAACTCGACGAACTCCAACTGAGTTCCAAAAAGATTGCGCTGTATGGACTCGGCGATCAAGTAGGCTACCCCGACTGGTTCCAAGATGCGCTCGGTTACCTGTGGCAAAAAGTCGTCCATCAAGGCGCTGAAACCGTCGGAGCCTGGCCCAATCAAGGCTACGACTTCGATCATTCTAAAGCCTTGAACGCCGCTGGAACCCACTTTGTTGGACTGGCGCTCGACGATGAAAACCAACTCGACATTAGCGACAGCTTTATCCTTCGTTGGTGTCGGCAGGTGGTCGATGAGTTTGGTTTGTGAGTCGGCGTATTAGCGGCGCTAAACGGCCACAGATGGATCGCGTTGGAGCGCCTGCAGATCAGTATTTCAGTCATACTGATAGCCTAAAATGGTTCATCCAACCGAATGATTTGGAATGCCGCTGGAGCAACCTCAGAATTCAATCTGCGCTATTTACGCTCGGTGAAACGCACTTTGGCTGCGGCAGTAATTTTTTACACAGCGCCGCTCTATGGCAGGCAAGCGCGCCTAGCAGCGCCCGCCTGCACTACGTTGCCGCGCACCCAGCACCCCTGACGCGAATTGAGTTACGGCTGGCGGCCGCTCGATACCTCGGGGCAAATCAATCGCCGCCGCTCTTAGCTGAACTGCTTGCGCACTACCCAGCCACGGTAAAAGGCGTGCACCGACTGGTGCTGGGTAACGGAACAATCAACCTGACGCTACTGTTCGGAGATGCCGCCGAGTTGTTCGAGCAAATCGCACTCGGCGCAGCACCGCAGCAACAAGAGACCCCAGCACCTCGCGTCGACGCTTGGTTTATGCCCTGTTCCGCGCGTATTGGTGAGGGCCTCGGCGTTAGCGCCGCAGCGCTGTCATCGAACGGCACCAGTTTTGCCGCACTATCGCAATGCAATGCAACCGCCGAGCAGTTGGCTGCTTGCGGGTTTTTATCGGCCACCACTAACCAACCCGCCGATGGCATGCTGTGTGGTCAATACACCGCTGCCGCCGCGTTAGCAGCAACTTCGTCTGCAACGCGACCCGCGCGCCAACTCTACTGGCATATCAATCGCCAGGCGGCGGCGCTCAACCCACCGCAACAGGCGTTGGTTTTAGGCGCAGGTATCGCTGGTTGCTGCACTGCCAGGGCGCTGGCGACACGCGGCTACGAGGTCACGGTCGTCGACCGACACCCCACCGCTGGCAGCGAGGGCTCGGGTAATCGCCAAGCGATTGTCTACCCCAAACTGTCGCTTCGCGACGAGCTTCTGCCACGCATCAACTTGGCCGCCATGCTCTTCGCCAGCCGCTACTACAGACCCTTTTGGGAAGCTGGGTTCGGCGCCCAATGCGGGGTACTGGTGCTACCGCACAACGAAAAAGTCGCCGCCGAACAGCGGCAAATTAGCGCGCGCCTAAAGGCCAGTGAGAATTGGGTTCGGCTGCTTCAGGGCCGTCAACTTACTGCCATTAGTGGCCTACAACACACTGCCGAGTGCGGCTTGTTTTTTCCACAACTCGGCTGGCTTCCCCCAGTCGACCTATGCGGCGAATTGCTGCGACATCCGAAAATACGGCTGCTGCGCGGTCAGGCGGAACGCCTAGTTTATTGCGACACAAACAAGCGCTGGTCGTTTCTCGACGGCGCCGATAAAACCATTGCCGAAGCGCCGATCGCGGTCGTCGCCAGCGCCTTTGGCTGCCGGCAATTTGCCCAGACAGAGTTTTTACCGGTGGCCAAGGTTCGCGGTCAAATTAGTCACCTAGCGGTGAACTCCGAGAGTCAAAGTTTGCGCACGGTACTCTGCGGAAAGGGCTATTTCACCCCGGCCAGCGGCGGCCAGCACAGCTTTGGCGCTACCTATAATCCAGACTTAGACTGCAGCGACGTTCGCCAGCGCGACCATCGAGAAAACATCCGCCAGTTGATCGACACCGACGCGCAACTGGGCAAACTGTTCGCGGCTAGCGAGATCGCCGAGCTCGATGGCCGAGCCAATTTTCGCTGCACCACCAAGGATTATCTGCCGATCGTCGGCGGTGTCCCAGACGTCGAACCCATGAGTCGGGATTTTGCTGCGTTGCGCCACGATGCCCGCAGCTCAATAAGTGCCACCGGCAGTTACCTACCGAACCTCTATATTCACTGTGGCCTCGGTTCTCGCGGTCTCGGTTATGCGCCACTTGCCGCCGAGTTACTGGCCTGCGAAATCGCCAACGAACTCCCTCCGCTGGAGAGAACATTGCGTCTAGCTATGCATCCGGCACGCTTTTTAATCCGCGATCTAAAACGCCGCCAGCGCTAATATGACGACGCCGAAAACCGCGCATTCAATCGGTATCCGATCGATTGGGCAGCGTCGCCGATTGACTGGACAGCGCCGCAAGAAGACCCTCGCGGTAGAGCCGAGCGCTGCCGGCAGCATCGCCCATATCGGCTTTGACCGCCGCCAATTCAGACAGCACGCGTGGGCTAGGTGACAGCCCATGGGCGCGCTGCAAATAATCTGTCGCCTTGACAAAGAAGCGCAAGCGCCGACAAATCTGGCCGAGGGCAATCAATAAATGCGCGTCCTTGGGGTGCGCCACCAGCCAGTTTTCTGCGCAGGCCAAATGCTTGTCGGTGGTCGGTTGCTGGATGCTACCGAATAACCCGACAAGCTCCGGTTGCCAGCCGGCATTCAGCGTTTTGACCAGCAGCGCTTTGGCCTCCGCCCCAGCGCCAAGGCGATCGAGGCACGCGGCATAGGGTGCCACCAGTTGGCGGCGCTTTTTCAATCCCCGAGGGATGCGCTTCCAAAGTTCGTCCAACCGCTCGCGTCGAAGCTGCGAACTCGACGCAGCGTCCCCGCTAAGCGCGGAAAAATCGCTCAATTGTCCCCGATAAACGTGCACTTCAAGGGTCGCAAGTGACGCCTTGCAAACGCCCCTAGCCGCGCCTAGCGTTGGCAGTAACGCCGCCGCTAGGACCCACTGGTTGCAGCGAATATGGGCATTGATCAACGCGGATAAACGCGCTGGGTCAGTGGCATCAGAGCTCTTTATGGCGGCGACAAGCGCTTTGGCCTCGGTGAATTTTTGCTCATCGATAAGGATCTCGGCGAGAATTAAATCAGCGTCTACCGCGGCGTTTGGAAAGACCGTTTTATAGCGTTCCAACGACGCTCTGGCACCGTCAATATTGCCTGTCTGGGCCTGTGCTCTTGCGGCAAGCAACAGTTGGATACTGGCCGCCGAGGAGACCTCCGAAGCGCTTTGTAATTGTTCTGCCGCCATATCCCAAAGGCCCAGAGCATATGCGCGCAAACCGACTTCAGAGCGCTGTTGCCGATCGCTGTGCCGGCGCTGACGCCACCAATTCGACAGTCCCCCCATACGGGCCAACCATCCGGCCAGCGCGATCGCACAATACACACCAATAACCAACAGTAGCAGCAGTATACCGGCGCTCCAAAAACTCATCTCCACCGCCGTCTGACCCAGACTGACAAGCACATAGCCACTGCCCGCCTGCATCAGCCACATCAATAGCGCACCCAATAATAGCGCCAACACTAGAGCCAGCAGATAGGTTCTCACTCCACCGACTCCGCCAACTCTAGATGCTGGCGACGCAGCGCGAGCGCAGTATCGATTGCGCGCAGAGAACCATCGATCGTTGGCAGCGGTTGAACGATCGGTCGCTCCGCCAACAGACTCAATTGTTGCGCCAACAATCGGCTATCTGAGTGGTCGGGAAAGTGTTGGTGCAGAATCCTTTGCGCCTCGCTCACACTTAGGCGAAAAACATGCGGACGCTGCGACAGCAAGGCGACCTGCGCCTGCGCAACGAGGCGGCCAAGGGTCACCTTGAGCTGCCCCTCCTGTCGGTCATCCAGTAGCGGCACGATCGGTAAGTTGCGCCGCTCGACCCTGAGTAGGCCAGAAAATCGCTCAACCAAAGTTTGCCAAGCGGTTATATCCGCGACGACCGGCTCGACCTGCCGCTGGACAGTCGCCGTTGGTGCGCGGTGTGACCCCTTCGCCAGCGGCCAAGTGTCCAGCGCTTGAAGTTGCCGACCCAAGCTGTCCAGTTGCAAATAGAGACCGTCGATATCGACATCGCCAACCCGCTTGAGGGACGCCACATCCTGCGCCAGCGCAGCCCGAACGGGTAAAAACTGTGGGTTGTCCAAGTCGCGAAAAATACTGTCGATACTGGCAAGTAATGCCAGTGGATTGGCGGTGCTGCGCTCGGTGTATAAGCGCTGATTAGCCAGCCGAGCCAGATAGGCCGCCTCGGCCAGCAGCCAATCGGTGCGCGAGGTACTGCCGAGTTCGGCAAGCCGCAACGCCTGCGCATCGACGCGCAATTGCAACCCATCGAGGCGTTCTAGCAGCAATGCACGACCGTCTTGCTGACGCTGCAAGCGTTGATCGAATGCGGCGCGGCTCTGGGTCGCAGCTTTATCGCGGCGATCGAGATCCGCGAGTTGTGCTCGTCTTTGGTCGCTCAGACCGCGATACTCTTGCCACTGTTGGTTGCCAAACCACAGCGCTAGCGCGGACCAGCCGATCAGTGCAATAACGACCAGGCCAAAGACCAAGCGTCCGATTATTTTACCCCTGCGCCGGGGCGCTGGATCCGCATCACTCACCTGGGTCAACTGCCACCTCCCTGCCGAACATTGCTATTCAAAAAAATAAATTGCACCGCAACGGCGGTTATCTTAATCACCGTTGGTGCGCGCCAAAACGGCGCATGTCGCCGCGCACATGGCGCTCGGCGATGCACTCTCGGCTATCTCCACATGGCAATAGCCAAGCGCACTGGCCATCTCACCGAGACGCGGGCTGGGCACCACGATCGGCACGCTTGCGGCGATCGGCGCTGGCGGTACCGCCAGCGATTGCAACAACTCACCACTGTGCACCACCAAACAATCTGTGGATGACAATTGCGTGCGCGCCAAACTCAGCTTCGCCGCGTCGATATTTCGTCGATACAGCCGGCAATGGTCGACGCGGGCGCCGCGGCGCGCCAACTCATCGGCGAGCGTTTGACGTCCGCCGACACCGCAAAAAATCAACGCGCGTCGATCCTCTAAGCGCTGTAATTCGGGCAGCGCCAGCAACCCCTCGCTGGTAAATTCTGTAGTCGGCGTCGCCACCTCGCAACCGGAGGCGCGCAATACTTCCGCGGTTTGGTCGCCGACCGCGAAATAAGCCATACCCGAAGGCAGCATTGGCCAGTACTGATCGAGCCAACCTAGCGCCAGGCGCGCAGCGTGTACGCTGATAAAAACGGCACAGTCATAGAGGTCAAAATCAATGATTACCCGTTTGATGTCCGGGCTCTCATCGAGCGCATCGATGGTCATAATCGGTAGATATTGAACCCTTAGTCCAGCGCCCTGCAACAGCGCCAAGAACACGTCGGCGTCGCGCCGCGCACGGACCACCAGCACGCGACTGCCCACGGCACCCTCAGTGCTCTGACCAGTGCTCTCTGTAGTATTCTCAGCGGTGCTCTCAGCAGTGCTCTCAGCGGTCATCGCAGCGGGCTGCCATAGACCTCGGCCAAAATTTCACCGGCACCGGCGGCGAGCAACTCCTCAGCGACGCGGACTCCGAGTAAACCTGCCTGATCGCGTGGCGCAAGGTGTTCAGCCGTCAACAGCGTGGCACCATCCAAACTGCCCACCAGAGCCCGCAATCGCAAACGGGCAGACGACTCATCGAGCTCTGCGTAGGCGGCGATAGGAACCTGACAACCGCCCTCAAGCCGTCGATTTAATGCCCGCTCGGCAGTCACACAGTCTGCCGTATCGCGATCGTGAAGCGACGCCAACAGCGATTCCACCGCCGGATCATCGACGCGGCATTCAATCGCCAGTGCACCTTGTCCAGCGGCCGGCAGAATCGCATGCGGATCCAATCGAGCTGCAATCCTGCTCGCCAGACCGAGGCGGTCGAGGCCAGCGCAGGCGAGTATCAGTGCCTGGTACTCGCCGCTGTCCAATTTCGCCAGACGGGTATTCACATTGCCGCGCAATTCGCGAATATCTAAATGGGGGTAGGTCGAGAGTAATTGGCATCGGCGTCGCAAACTCGAGGTTCCGACTATCGCACCGCGGGGCAGCTGATCCAGCGAAGTATAGCGATTGGAAACCAAGCCATCGCAGGGGTCTGCCCGCCGACAAATCGCTCCCAATTGCAGCCCCTCGGGCAATTCCATCGGCACATCTTTTAACGAGTGCACCGCGATATCAGCGCGCTGCTGAAATAGTGCGGTTTCCAGTTCTTTGACGAATAGTCCTTTACCGCCAATTTTAGACAACGCCGTATCCAGCAATTTATCGCCACGGGTACTCAGTGCAACCAATTCGACCACTAGGTGCGGGTTGTCGGCGAGCAATTGGGCTTGCACATACTCGGCTTGCCAAAGAGCCAGCGGACTCTTGCGCGTTGCAATGCGAATTCTATCGATCAAGTAGCCACTCCAGTTTGGTAATCTGCTGCCTATTATCGACGATTTGGACGTCGTTGTCAGAGATACAGGCGGATTTTCTGCGCGCGACAATTGCGATAGATTATGATGATGAGTGATTGGCTAGACCGTCGAGATCGGCGATCGAAATGGACAGCCGCGCCGATCGACAGCGAAGATTATTTTTAGATGGCAGTACACGGGAGTTATTGATCTGCAGATCAATTCGCTATACTCCGCACCTGAAACGATCAACAGGTGACGCCTTTAATGACTGACAGCCAAGATAAAAAAACCACATCCGCACCAACAACCGCCGCCAATCAAGCTTGGGGAGGACGATTTGACGAGCCGGTGGATGACTTTGTCGCGCGCTTTACCGCCTCGGTGCAATTCGACCAGAGGCTCTATCGCGAAGATATACAGGGCTCTATTGCACATGCGCAGATGCTTTGCGAAGTTGACGTGTTGAGCGCCGAGGAACGCGATCAAATCGTCGCCGGCTTAGAGCACATCGGCGAGGACATCGGCGCTGGCAACTTCACTTGGTCAATAGCCCGAGAAGACGTCCATATGAATATCGAAGCGGCGCTCACCGAGCGCATCGGCAGCGTCGGCAAGAAACTTCACACCGGGCGCTCGCGCAACGACCAAGTCGCCACCGATATCCGGCTCTGGTTGCGCCATCAGATCGACGATTTAACCACGCTAGTAGGTTTATTGCAGCGCGGTATCATTGATTTAGCTGGTCGACACAACGACACTATCATGCCCGGCTTTACCCACCTGCAAACCGCCCAACCGGTGACCTTTGGGCATCACTTACTGGCCTGGAACGAGATGCTAGAGCGCGACTACAGTCGCCTCATCGATTGCCGTGAACGCCTCAACCAGTGCCCCCTCGGCGCCGCGGCCCTAGCTGGAACAACCTACCCGATCGATCGCCAGTCAAGCGCCGAAAAACTCGGCTTTGCCAAGCCCAGCGAGAATTCTCTCGACTCGGTCAGCGATCGCGACTTTGCGATTGAATTCTGCGCCGCCGCGAGTATTTTGATGACCCATTTATCGCGGATTTCCGAGGAGTTAATTCTCTGGACCTCAGCGCAGTTCAACTTTATTTACCTACCCGATCGTTTTTGCACCGGCTCTTCGATCATGCCGCAAAAGAAAAACCCCGATGTGCCAGAGTTGGTGCGCGGTAAAACCGGCCGCGTCAACGGCAATCTTATCGCCCTACTGACGCTGATGAAATCCCAGCCGTTGGCCTACAACAAAGATAACCAAGAAGACAAGGAACCACTGTTCGACAGCGTCGATACCCTCGCCGACTGCCTGCGCGCATTCGCCGACATGGTGCCGGCCATTGTTGCCAACAAAGACGCGATGTACAGCGCTGCCAAGGCTGGCTTTTCGACCGCTACTGATCTTGCTGACTACCTGGTCGGCCGCGGAATTGCCTTTCGCGACGCTCATGAAATCGTCGGCAAATCGGTTGCATATGGCATTGATAAAGCCATCGATCTGTCGGATATGTCGCTGGCAGAGCTGCGCCAGTTCGCCCCTGAAATCGATGCCGATGTATTTGACGTCCTGACACTCGAGGGCTCTGTGGCCGCGCGCTCACACCACGGAGGTACTGCGCCCAGTGCGGTTGCAGCGGCAACGCTGAGGGCACTGGCGCGGCTTGAAAATCGCTAGGCTAGGGCCTTATGTGGGTTAGACGCGGCGGTGACAGTGGCACAAATGTTGTACCCGCCGCGCAAATCCAGCGGGGCAATTGATCCTCGAGTGCTGTGAATTAGAGCGCTGTATATTAGAGCGCTGCGTCCGACGCGTTGAGACGGGGCCAGCGCAGCCACTGTTTGCGCTACGACGACGGTTGTTGTTGCGCGGCCAGCATTTTGCCCATATTTTCATGGATCAGACGCACCGCCTTGAGTGGACGTACCATCACCTTAAAGTCAATAATTTGACCGCTGTGGTCCCACGTCAGCATGTCCACGCCATTCACGGTAATACCATTAATTTCCACCTGAAACTCTAATATGGCATGATCGTCGCTGGTCAATTCACGCGTGTAAACAAAGCTTTCATTAAAAAAAACCTGCAAGGCCGCCGCCAGGTACTGGGTGGTCACGGCCTTACCCACCTGCGGCGTATGCACCACTGGCGAATGAAACACACAGTGATCGGCCAGCAACCCATCAAGACCCGCAACGTCGCGGTCCCTAGCAATTTGATGCCAAACAGCAAGCGTATCTATCGCCATAAGATTATCCTAAATTTACCGATTGGTCTCTGCCACTAGCGCAACAGAGCGCCTCCACATCGCCAACCTACTCAGCACTATTGTAGTTGCGCAAACAGCAAACAATGAATAAATTTTTTGACCCTCTAGTGGCAGATGCGTTGCACCGTCATAGCGGCCAGACCTAAAGGGAGAAGACCACCGATTCATCCGCCTGCGCCAGAAATGCCCGACTGAGCATGTCAGAGAGCAGCTCACCACTTTGGGTGTCGCGCCAAGCGTCGTGCTGCCAGACAAAATGGAAGCCGCCCGACCGATCGGCCAACCAAACTTCACCGGTTGCCGCCTGGCGAGATAGAATGATTTGACTGGCGTTACTCTCGACCGTAATGGTCAATAACCCGCCGGTATTTTCATAATCCACATCAACTCCAGAATCGTCGATTTGATATTCAATGCGCTCCATTAGGTCATCAACTCGTTGGCGGTACTCTGTTTCGTTCATATTATTTTTCCAGTGACTGTATCGACAGTATAATAGTTTGAGAGTGTTGCGCCAGTGCGGCTATACTTGCGGGCTACATAAGGTGGAAAACTATGCTGCGAAAACTGACGCTTACGCTACCTCTGGTCGCGCTCATCGCCGTACTCTATGGCTGTGGTAACAAAGGCGACCTGTACCTGCCCGAGGAATCGGCCGAGACATTTTATCCCAGCGATGCGGCGCTGCAAGAATGACTGGACTCAAACAGGTAAATCAACAGCTTTGGCTTGACGCTGTGCCTCTGTGTGATATTGCACAGCAGTACTCGACCCCTTGTTATGCCTACAGTCAAAGTATTATAGAGAAAAATTTTGGCAACTATCAAAACGCCCTGAATAACCAACCGCACCTGATTTGCTTTGCCGTCAAGGCCAATTCCAACATTGCCATTTTACAAACCCTGGCCCGCTTGGGCGCCGGTTTCGATATAGTTTCTGTGGGCGAATTGGAACGCGTTTTAATCGCCGGAGGCAAGGCCGAGAAGGTGGTATTTTCGGGCGTCGGAAAAACTGCCGACGAAATGCGCCGCGCGCTCGAAGTTGGCATTCACTGCTTCAATGTAGAATCTGAAGCTGAGCTTTGCCTGCTGGATCAAACAGCCGGCGACATGGGCCTAATCGCTCCGGTATCGATGCGCGTCAATCCCGACGTCGATGCTGGTACGCACCCCTACATAGCCACCGGGCTGAAAGAAAGTAAATTTGGTATCACCATCGACTGCGCTGAAGATACCTATGCGCGCGCCGCGGCCATGTCCCATGTGCGCGTGCTCGGGATCGACTGTCACATAGGCTCTCAAATCACCGAAGTTGCGCCCTTTATCGAAGCTTTAGGACACCTTACCGCACTGGTGGATCGGCTCGCGCTGAAGGGTATCGAGCTCGAACATATCGATATCGGAGGCGGATTGGGCGTGCGCTATCGCGACGAGTGCCCACCTTCCATCGAGGACTATCTACAGCCAATACTCGAACAGTTTAAATCCCGCTCGGAGACCCTTATTCTCGAGCCGGGCCGCTCGATTACCGCCGATGCCGGCGTGCTCATCACCCGTGTTCAATACCTTAAAAATAATGGCGAAAAACATTTTGCCATGATCGATGCTGCGATGAATGATATTCTTCGGCCGGCGCTCTATGAGGCTTGGATGGATATCAAACCGGTAGAAGCCAATACCACTGCGACGGCAATTGAATATGACATTGTCGGCCCGGTGTGCGAATCTACCGACGTTTTGGGTCGCAACCGATCGCTGGCTATCGGCGCCGGCGATCTGCTGTGCATCTGCGATGCCGGCGCTTACGGCTTTAGTATGAGTTCAAATTACAACAGCCGACCACGGCCAGCAGAAGTCATGGTGGATGGCCGTGAAGTTCATCTAATCAGGGCGCGCGAGAGCCTCGCTGACCTCACCCGTGGGGAACACTTATTGCCCGAGCGCAAAGCGCCATGATGACGCCATTTTCCAAGATGCACGGTTTGGGCAACGATTTCGTGGTATTCGAATCGCTGACGCAAAATATCCACATCAACCCGACCATGGTGCGTAAAATCGCCGACCGTCATACCGGGATTGGCTGCGATCAATTGCTGGTAATTGGCCCGCCTGGAGATGGCGCATGCGACTTCAGTGTGCGCTATTTTAATGCTGACGGCAGCGAAGCCGAGCAGTGTGGCAATGGCCTGCGATGCGCTGCTCGCTACGTTTTTGATAAAAAATTCACTGGTAAGCGCTCGCTCCAGTTGCAGACCGCAACCGGCGTTATGGCTGTTGACATCAATGACAATAATTCGATCACCGCCAATATGGGTCAACCCGAGCTGGAGCCGGCACAGGTGCCATTTTCCGCAGCACAGCGATCGGTGCTATACCCAATCGAGGTGGATGGGGACAGTTATCAGATTGGCGTGGTCTCAATGGGCAACCCCCACGCAGTTCTGCAAGTGCCCTGTGTCGCCAGCGCGCAAGTCGCTGTAATCGGCCCAAAGTTAGAACAGCATCCGCGATTTTGTAATCGGGTCAATGTGGGGTTTATGCAAATCGAAAACCGCCAGCAGATAAATTTGCGCGTTCACGAGCGCGGAGCCGGCGAAACCAAAGCGTGCGGCACAGGTGCCTGCGCTGCAGTAGTAGCGGGAATCCAACAACAACTGTTAGAATCATTGGTGCGCGTCTCGCTGCCCGGTGGCGCTCTAACCATAGAGTGGCCGGGAGAGGGGCACGCCCTTAGTATGACCGGGCCGGCCGTCAACGTATTCAACGGGTACATAAAAATATGAAGAACAATGAACAAATCGACATGAGTCAAACCGTGAGCGATTTTTTGCGCGAAAACCCAACCTATTTGTATGATCATCCAGAGATTCTCGAGGAACTTTACCTGCCACACGCCACTGGGTCTGCCATTTCATTGGTAGAGCGCCAGGTTGGGCGCTTGCGCGAGCGCAATGAAGAACTGCGCACACGGCTCGATGTGCTGAGCGGCCAGGCTAACGAAAACCAACAATTACTGGAAAAGACCCAGTCATTGATTATGGCGGTACTCGGTGCGCAGTGCCTCGAGCAGATGGTAGAAGTTCTGTACGAGCGGATGAATCGCGATTTTTCGGTCGAGTTTTGCAGCCTAACGCTGTTGGCGACGGCAAAAAAGATTGGCCCATCGTCGGCGCGCTGCGCGAGCCAAGCCGCCGCTAAACGCGAGATTGCATCGATCTTAAAAGCCAAGGTCCTGTGCGGCGTAGTGCGCGATCGAGAACGTGCTTTTCTGTTTGGCGAGCAGGCCAGCGCTATCGGCTCCATCGCCGCCGTTGTTATTCAACACAAACGGCCGCTGGCGGTCCTCTCGGTGGGGCATCGCGACGCGAACCATTACACCTCAGAAACCGGCACCCTGTTCTTGAGGTATCTCGGCAACGTCCTCAACCACGTCATCGATCGATTTTTAAACGACAGCGGCACGACCGGCCATTAACCCCTCTTACCGCGGCGCGAGGAAGGTTTTTGGGTCGCGCTTGTAGCGCGTTTTTTGGACGATCTTCGACGCGACTTTGTCGGCTTTTGACGGTCGTTATTGGCCGCCCCTCCAGCGCGTGAATGGGGCGCTTTTTTTCCATCGGCGCCGGACGCGTCGGATGAAGCTAATTCAAAATCAATTTTTCGCTCATCGAGGTTAACCCGCGCCACGATCACCCGAAGGCGCTGGCCCAAACGAAACACACGTCCCGTTCGTTCGCCGATCATGCGCTGTTGTGCGGCCTCGTGGTAGTAGTAATCCTTGGGTAATCCGGTGACGTGAATCAAACCCTCAACGTATAGCTCGTCGAGCATCACAAACAATCCGAAGCCGGTAACCGCACTTACCACGCCGGTATATTCTTCCCCGACGCGGTCGAGTAAATATTCGCATTTCAACCAGTTGACCACATCCCGCGTAGCCTCATCTGCACGCCGCTCGGTGATCGACAAATTAGCACCGACATCGGTCAATTGCTGCTGCCCATAGGGGTAGATATCGGCCGATAAAGCCATCGCTTCAGGCTCGATGCGACGCACCTGAGCGAGCTTTTTGGGCCCCTTAATCAAGCCCTTTAATGCGCGATGAACCAGCAGGTCGGCATAGCGTCGAATGGGCGAGGTGAAATGCGTGTATGCGTCATAAGCGAGCCCGAAGTGGCCTTGGTTATCCGCCTGATAGACCGCCTGACTCATCGAGCGCAACAGCACCGACTGAATCACCGAAGCGTCGTCTCGCCCCACCACTGACTTCAACACACGCTGATAATCTTCGGGTTGCGGTGCCTCGCCACCGCCCAAACCAATACCCAGCTCACCGAGAAACTCGCGCAACCCAGTCAGTCGCTCTTCACTGGGACCACCATGAACTCGAAACAGCGCCGGCACTTTAGCCTTTTCCAATAGCTGTGCGGCGCACACGTTGGCGCACAGCATACACTCCTCGATCAAGCGGTGAGCAGCCGTTCGGGCGACCGGTACAATCTGGCTTATTTTGCGCTGGGCATCAAACAGGATACGCGTTTCCTGAGATTCAAAATCGATTGCGCCACGCTGGCTCCGCCGTTCGTTGAGCCGCTGATAAAGCTGATTCAAGGCATCGACCTGGGGCACAATGCTGGCGAACTGCCGGCGCATAACCGGGGATTCAGCATTATCAGTTTCAGCGATAATCTGCGCGACCTGCGTGTAAGTCATACGCGCGTGCGAGTGCATGGTCGCCTCGTAAAACTGATAGCGCTGAATATCGCCCGCGGCATCGATGTGCATCTCACAGACCATGCACAAACGATCTTGCTTGGGTACCAATGAACAGAGCCCATTAGAAAGCTTTTCCGGTAACATCGGCACCACATGATTGGGAAAGTAGACCGAATTACCGCGCTCCGATGCCTCGCTATCAAGCGCCGAACCGATCTCCACATAGTGCGATACGTCGGCGATAGCCACAAGCAGTCGCCAACCTCCGCGTGGTTTGGGCTCGCAGTAAACGGCATCATCGAAGTCGCGGGCATCCTCGCCATCGATGGTGATAAGGGGTGTATTACGTAAATCCTCGCGATGCGTTGCGTGCTCTACGGTTGCGTCGATGGCATCGGCTTGCGACGCAACATCATCACTCCACTGATGAGGAATACCATAGTTGCGGATCGCCATTTCAATCTCCAGCCCAGGATCGAGATGGTCGCCGAGCACCTCGACAATATGACCGACTGGCGGACTGTTCCGCGATGGCGGCTCGACGATATCTAAAAGTACGATTTGCCCAGCCTCTGCGCCACACAAATAGTCTGCGGGCACGAGGATATCCTGACTGATACGTGGATTGTCAGGGCGCACAAAACTGATTCCACTCTCGCGAAAATAGCGCCCGACAATCTGCACGGTCGGCCGTTCCACGACATCCACCAAGGTACCTTCCGGCCGACCCCGCCGATCCCATCCGGCAATCCGCACGAGCACCGTATCGCCATCGAACACGCGTCTCATCTGAGCGCTTGATAGATAGATGTCCTGACCGCCGCCACTCGGTGCGACGAAACCATAGCCCTCTGGATGGCCAATCACCCGGCCCTTGGTCAGGTTGAGTTTGTCCAGCGTACCGTAACCACCGCGGCGATTGCAGGCCAACTGCCCGTCGCGCTCCATGGCCGCTAAGCGCCGGCGCATACCCTCGATCTGGTCGGCATTAGATAAAGCAAGATCGGTACAAATTTGCTCGTGGGTCAGCGGTCCGACACTGCTGCTCAGGTAATCAAGTATGAATTCGCGACTGGGGACCGGGGACGCATATTTTTTCGCCTCGCGCGCGGCAAACGGATCGCTGGAAGGAGTTTTTTTTGGCATGTCATTACTTTCTAGGGCTGGGTAGGAGAAGAGCTGGGCCTATCGCGTATTTAACTGCGCCGGCCCAATGAATCACAGCTAAGCAGTCTATGCCCATCCAAGCGTTGTGTAAAAGGGTTTCTTTTCGGCCCTGCAAAGTGGCAAGCGCTTGGGCTGGAATAATTCCCCGCTAGGCCTAGACGAAAAATACCATCCCCTGTGGCACCTAAGGCAAGGCCTAAAACGCATAATTTACTGCATAATTTACTGCACAATTTACTGCATAATAAAGGTCATCTTTCGACGATCGTCACTATTAGTTGTCGCGCAAATCACGCTTAAAATGGTGCTCGATATAGCTGCGCAATTCGTTTAACAATGTGAGTTTTTCCTGTCGATTAATCTGCGAATACACGCTGCGGTAGTCGGTCACTAAATCACGCAATTGGTGCATGCCGTAGAGCCCGCCCAGACCCATTAAATCGTGAGTTAGATTGCGCAGGGCATCGGCATCTTGACTATCGACCTC
>CAJIZO010000011.1 GCA_905181995.1 Flavobacteriaceae bacterium TMED48 | reverse complement strand
GGGATCGCTAAATTCTGCGCGAACGATCTCCAACTCCTCCCTGATCACCGTCATTAACCGCTCGGTGTCTCCCAAAATGGATTGGTACTCGGCGATTTCCTCCAACTTGACGGAAAATTCTTCAATGATTTTGTCCTGCTCCATCCCGGTCAGGCGATGGAGCCGTAATTCGAGAATATCGCGTGCCTGATTGGGCGACAAATAGTACTCTCCATCGACCAATCCGTACTGCGGCTCGAGTCCATCCGGCCGCGTCGCCGAGCTGCCGGCGCGCTCCAACATTTGCAGCACCGCCCCCGGCATCCAACCGCGAGCAGCTATCACCTCGCGCGCGTCAGCTGGCGTCGCAGCTTGCTTGATCAGCGCGATTACCTCGTCGATATTGGCCAGCGCAATGGCGAATCCCTCTAAGGTATGAGCGCGCTCCCGAGCCTTGCGCAACAGATAAATAGTACGTCGCGTCACCACCTCGCGGCGATGGCGAACAAAGGACTCTAGCAACTGCTTTAAATTTAAAATCTTTGGCTGACCATCGACCAAGGCCACCACGTTGATACCAAAAACGTTCTGTAGCTGCGTCTGCGCGTAGAGGTTGTTGAGCACAACCTCGCCAATCTCGCCGCGCTTAATTTCGATTACCACCCGCAAACCGTCCTTGTCGGACTCGTCGCGCAGTTCAGAAATACCCTCGATCTTTTTTTCCTTGACCAGCTCTGCAATTCGCTCAATCAAACGCGACTTGTTCAACTGGTAGGGGATCTCGGTAATTATGATGGTCTCGCGGCGGGTTTTTTCGTTGACCTCGATATCGGCACAGGCGCGCACATAGATGCGACCACGACCCGTTCTGTAAGCCTGCACTATGCCGGCCCTACCATTGATCATGGCACCGGTGGGAAAGTCTGGCCCCGGAATATGTTCCATTAGTTCATCGATAGTGATGTCGCTATTGTCTATCAGAGCGAGGCAGCCATCGATGACTTCGGCCAAGTTATGCGGCGGGATATTGGTCGCCATGCCCACGGCAATACCCGACGACCCGTTAACCAATAAATTGGGCACCCGGGTCGGCATAACCACGGGAATTGACTCGGACTCATCATAATTTGGTGCAAAATCTACCGTATCCTTCTCTAGATCTTGCAGCAGGGCGTGGGCAATCTTGGTCATCCTTATTTCGGTATAGCGCATCGCCGCCGCCGAATCACCGTCGATCGAACCAAAATTGCCCTGCCCATCGACCAGCATATAACGCAACGAAAAATGTTGCGCCATGCGGACGATGGTGTCGTAGACCGCTGAGTCGCCATGCGGATGATACTTACCGATCACATCGCCGACCACGCGCGCCGACTTTTTATAGGGCTTATTCCAGTCGTTGCTCAACTCACTCATAGCGAATAGGACGCGCCTATGGACCGGTTTTAAGCCGTCACGCACGTCGGGAAGTGCTCGCCCAACAATCACGCTCATGGCATAGTCCAGATACGACTGCTTGAGCTCCTCCTCGATATTGACAGGAACTATTTCTTTCACTAAATCACCCTTATAACGCAATTTTTACCGTTTATTGAAAGCTCTTTGTAAAGCCGGTACACGGCGATGTAAATTGCCACTCTGAGCCTTAGTTGCAGTTCCAAATTCTATCACAGATAGGCCTACAGTAGCTCGGTTTTATCACCTGAAACAGCCGCCATAAGCGCAAATGTTATGCAAAAAACGCTATACTCGAAAATCCACCCGAGGAGTCCCAGATGCGGCCGTCAAAATCGCCCACAGAGATCGACACATTAATCAACTGTCGATGGCTGCTGCCCATAGTTCCCGCGGGTCGAATATACGAAAATTTCGCCGTCGCCGTGCATCGCCAGCGGATTGTCGCCGTGTGCTCGCAAAGCGAAGCGGCCATGCGCTTTAGATCAGCCAGTGAATACCACCTAAATGACCATCTAGTGATGCCCGGGCTGGTCAACTGTCACCTGCATGGCGCGATGAGCCTGCTGCGCGGATACGCCGAAGACCTGCCGCTAGACAGTTGGTTAAAAAAGCGTATCTGGCCGCTTGAGCGGCGCGTCGTCAATAGCGACTTCGTCCGCGATGGCACCCAACTGGCGGCCGCCGAAATGATCAAGTCTGGCACCACCTGCTTTGCCGATATGTATTTTTATCCAGAGACCTCCGCCGAGGTTGTGCGCGATTGTGGCCTGCGCAGTCAAATTGGCTTCCCGGTATTTGATGACACCTCCGCCACGGGCCAAACGGTCGACCAGCAAATCCACCGCGGGCTGCAATTGCACGACACTTTTAAGGGGCACGATTTGATCAAAATTGCCTGCGCTCCCCACTCACTGGCCACCGCCGGCATACCAACCCTGACGACACTGGCTACCTATGCCAATGAACTCGACCTGCCGGTACATATACATGCCCACGAAACCGCGGGCGAGATCATTCAGGCTACCCATCAGCACGGGCAGCGCCCACTGCAATTATTACGTGACATCGGCCTACTGTTACCGCAGACGCAATTGGTTCACATGACACAACTCGACGACGACGATTTACGCCTCCTCGAGGAGCACAACAGTCACGTGATTCACTGCCCGCAATCCAACCTTAAGTTAGCCAGCGGCTTTTGCCCCCTGGCAAAACTCATCGATCGAGGTATCAACGTCGCCCTAGGCACCGATAGCGCGGCGAGCAACAACGATCTCGATCTATTCAGCGAATTGCAGACCGCCACCCTGCTGGCCAAAGGCATTTCTGGCGATGCCGGCGCCATGCCGGCCCACCGGGCATTGCGCATGGCAACCTTGGACGGCGCTAAAGCACTCGGCTGGCAATCCGAGATCGGCAGTCTGGAGACCGGTAAATATGCCGATGCCATCGCCATCGATATGAACAGCATCCAACAACAACCACTTTACAACCTTGCGTCGCAACTGCTGTACACGCATTCGGGGTCGCGGGTAAGCCATAACTGGGTGGCGGGAAAAATTCTGTTAAAAGATGGTAAACTTCAAACTTTGAACGAATCGAGCCTCATCCGCAATGCACAGCGGTGGCGCGACCAAATCGTACCCGACCAATCCCCAGCAGGACATTGAACGAAATTATGAATGTCGATCAACAGGAAATTCAAAAATTTGAAGATCTAGCCAGTCGCTGGTGGGATCGAAACAGTGAATTCAAACCGCTACACGACATCAATCCGCTGCGCGCCAATTGGATAGATAGCCACTGCCCAGTGGCCGGGCGACAACTTTTGGATATCGGCTGCGGCGGCGGCATACTGTCGGAGGCAATGGCGCAGCGCGGCGCGCAGGTCACCGGCATCGACATGGGCGAGGCGCCGCTGGCGGTAGCCAAACTCCACCAGCTCGAATCGGGACTAGAGATCGACTACACCAAGGCCACCGCAGAAGATTTTGCCGACCAGCATCCGGAAAAATTCGATATTGTCACCTGCTTAGAAATGCTCGAGCATGTGCCTCAACCGAGTTCCGTCGTGCGCGCCTGCGCGGATCTATTAAAGCCGGGTGGATGGGCCTTTTTTTCGACCATCAACCGCAACCCCAAGTCCTATCTGATGGCCATCGTGGGCGCGGAATACCTTCTGCGTATGCTGCCTGTAGGAACCCATGAATACGCTAAACTGATTCGCCCAGCGGAACTTGGCGGCTGGCTACGCAGCGCCGACTTGGAACTTCACAGCATCACCGGTTTGGTTTACAACCCATTGACGAAAACCTACCGTTTGAATGCTCGCGACGTCGACGTCAACTACATGCTGTGTGCTCAAAAACTGGCCTAACCTACTACTGGACAACCGCTTCAATGCTTCAATTCAATGCTCTGCTGTTTGATCTCGACGGCACCCTTTTTGATACTGCACCCGACTTTATCTCCGCGGTAAACCAACAACTTGCGATCCACCAAAGACCGCCGCTAGCGCCCGATGTGATTCGCTCGAGCGTCACCGATGGCTCGCCGGGGCTGGTGCGCAAAGCCTTCAATATCGCCCCCGAAGAGAGTGGCTTCGAAACTCTGCGAGAAGAGTTATTGGCCATTTACCTGCAGCATCTGGGCGATCAAACCGTGCTATTTCCGGGGCTGCACAAGTTGGTCAAAAGCTGCGTTTCACGGGGGATTCCGTGGGGCATCGTGACCAACAAACCCTGGCTTTACACCGAGCCCACCACGCTGCAATTACCGCTCATGGAAACCGCTGCCTGCGTTATCTGCCCCGACCATGTGCGACAACCAAAACCCGACCCAGAAGGCCTGCAACTGGCCAGCCATAAAATCGGTATCGCGCCGCACGCATGCCTTTACGTCGGCGATCACGTCCGCGACATCGAAGCCGGCAGGCGAGCTGGCATGCGCACAATTGCTGCGGGGTGGGGTTACATTGACGACCAAGAAAATCTCGCTGATTGGGGCGCTGACTGGATCGTCGAGCGCTCGCAAGATCTCTATGCACTGTTGTTCGAGGATTAGCCCGTGCTGTCGAATGAAAAGATAACCAACTACGCCGCGCCGCTCGATTTGCTGGCTGATCGCGTCATCCTAGTGACCGGTGCCGGCGATGGTATCGGCAGAGCGGTCGCCCGTGCCTGCGCAGCACACGGCGCCACTGTGCTTCTCGCCGGGCGCACCATCGCTAAATTGGAGGACACCTATGACGCCATTGCCGCCGCCGGGGGTTGCGATGCAATCATCTGCCCGATCGACATAGAGGGTGCTACCAGCGACGACTTTCAGCAATTCAACGCCGACATAGAGAGCCAGTTCGGACACCTCGACGGCCTCGTCAACAACGCCGGTATACTCGGCCAGCGAACACCTTTGAGCCACTACAAAACCGACGTCTGGGAGCGCGTTATAAAAACTAACCTAAGCGCACAATTCGAGCTGACTCAAGCCTTGATGCCCTCCCTACAGGCATCTTCAACCGGCGCTTCAATTATCTTTACCTCATCCGGGGTCGGGCGCAAAGGTCGGGCCTTTTGGGGCGCCTATGCGGTATCTAAATTTGCCGTGGAGGGTCTGGTGCAGACCTGGGCAGCGGAAGTAGAAGGCATGGGAGCGTTACGCATAAACGCCATCAACCCAGGTGCAACGCGCACCCAAATGCGCGCCACTGCCTATCCAGCTGAAAATCCAGAAACGCTCAAAACCGCGACCGACATCACCCCAGCCTACCTTTACCTGCTCGGTGACGACAGCCTTGGAATCAACGGCCAAAGTCTCGACGCGCAAGCGGCCAAAAAATAATCGCCGGATGCTTTTTAAGATTCGCCTCAACACCCCCAAAGGTCGACAATTAGACCGTCGCCAGAGGACTGCCAGCGGCGTTGCATTCAACGACGCCAGGGATTCCCTCTGGAGCGTAACTTCTGCTCTTTGCGTTCACGGATATCTTTGTGCACGGCTTTTTCGCTAAAACCCGGCACCTTTAGCTTAACCGCATCGAACAATGAACGAACCTGCTTTGGATCCAATTCCAAGAAATCTGCGCGCCGCACAATCGAAGGCAGTTCTATCGGGCCAAAGCTGATTCGCTTGAGTCGATTCACCTCGACGCCTTGAGACTCCCAGAGGCGACGAACCTCGCGGGTGCGGCCTTCAGACAAAACCACCCGAAACCAACGGTTACTTCCACCGATTTCACCTTCCTCTGTTCGAACGCGTTGAGCCTTGACGGCCTGGAACCGCGCGATACCGTCGTCCAATACCACCCCATCCGTCAAGCGAGCGATCATCGCCTCATCGACGCTACCGTGAACGCGGACCAAGTATTCTCGTCGCACCTCAGAGGATGGATGCATCAAGCGATTGGCCAACTCGCCATGATTAGTAAACAACAGTAATCCACTTGTGTTGATATCCAGCCGACCCACCGCTATCCAGCGCCCGCGCACCAACCGCGGTAGAGAGTCAAAGACCGTCGGACGCCCGCCTGGGTCGGAATTGGTACAGATTTCGCCCTCGGGCTTGCTGTACATCAAGACCCGCGGATTGTCGTCAACGGCAATCAATACCGGCCGACCATCGACCAATATTCTATCGACGGGCTCCGCGCGATCGCCCAAGGTGGCCGTGCGGCCGTTGACCGAAACGCGCCCCGCAGTAATCCATTTTTCTAATTCACGCCGCGAGCCTAGACCCGCCGTAGCGAGCATTTTTTGCAGTTTTTCACTCATCTGAGATTCCAGTCGAAGGTTTGGCGGTCACGGTTGTAGGGGCCTCTGCGGCCTCTAGAGGTAACTGTGGGTTCTGGGAATCGGCGCTGGGTGCCGCTGCGCTGCGTGCCAACGCAAGTTCTAATTCAGGATCTAACTCGGCAAAATCCTTGATCTCTCCAAGCGCCGGTAATTGCTGTAGGCTCTTCAAATTAAAATAATTTAAAAACAGTTTGGTCGTCGCATACAGTGCCGGTCGCCCGGGCACGTCGCGATGACCGACCACCGCAATCCACTCGCGCTCTTGCAGGGCCCGGATAATGTCTGAACTGACCGCCACTCCGCGGACCAATTCAATATCGCCACGGGTCAATGGCTGACGATAGACGATCAACGCCAGCGTCTCGAGCATTGCACGGGAATAACGCTTCGGCTTTTCCTCCCACAGTCGATTAATCCACGGTGCCAATTCGTCGCTGACCTGAAACCGAAAGCCACTGGCAACCTGCACGACGTCATAACCTCTGCCTCGACAATCGGCTTGAATGTCTTCAATCGCTGCGCGCAATTGATCGCGAGGCGGGCGTTCGTCGTCGGCGAATAATTTTTCTAACTGAGAAATGTCCAGCGGCCTACCGGCGGCTAACAACGCGCCCTCGACAATCTTTTTGATCAGCTCAGCATTCATGTGGTTTTAGCCGTGATGTGGATTGGCCCAAAGGACTCGGTCTGTACAATGTCAATCAACGACTCCTTTATCAACTCCATCACTGCCAAAAAGGTGACCACCACACCATGCCGCCCCTCACCCGGTGTGAACAGGCTTTCAAAAGAGGCAAATGACTGCCTGCCAAGGCGTCGCAAAATATCTGACATCCGTTCGCGCGTCGACAGTGTCTCAAATTCAATTTGATGACTTTCGTACATTTCGGCGCGCTGCAAAACCACCGCAAACGCCGTCAAAATATCGCGCATATCGACCTCTGGATGAGGTCTACGTTGATCCCGATCCGGCACCTCGGCGCTCGCTTGGTAAATATCTCGACCAAGCCTCGGCATTTGATCTATATCCTCCGCAGCGCGTTTAAACCGCTCGTACTCCTGAAGGCGCTTGATCAATTCGACTCGGGGATCCTCCGCCTCCTCTTCATCTGACGATTGGCGAGGCAACAGCATCCGCGACTTAATCTCTGCCAACATCGCTGCCATCACCAAATAATCCGCCGCCAGTTCCAGTTGGATATCCTGCATCAGCTGTATATAGCCCATGTACTGGCGCGTAATCTCAGCCACGTCGATATCCAAGATATCAAGGTTTTGACGCCGAATAAGATACAGCAATAGATCCATCGGCCCCTCAAAGGCCTCGAGGATGATCTCTAGAGCATCTGGAGGAATATACAAATCTCTCGGCAGTACCGACACCGCCTTGCCCTGCACAACCGCAAATGGCATTTCATCCTGCTGCGGCACATTGCCCACCAGCGGGGCTTTGGCAGCCGCCGCGAGCTCGGTTTGATTGGTTGGCTGCGCCTTACTGACCACGGTTAGCGTCCGTTTTATGCATGCTACTTAAAAGTCACATCTAGGTGTGCTTGCAGTATACCCAAGATCGCGGTTGGCGACGAGGTGATTATCCTCGCCAAGGATTATCCCAGCGAACTAAAATCAGCCATACCCTGACGCACCAATCGCGGTGCCGCATCGGTCAAGTCAACGACCGTGGTTGGCTCTATACCGCAATAACCGGCGTCGACAATTGCGTCGACATGGGCCGCCATGCGCTGCTTTATTTCATAGGGATCGGACAACCCAAACTCATCGTCCGGTAGAGCAAAGGTCATGCTC
>CAJIZO010000010.1 GCA_905181995.1 Flavobacteriaceae bacterium TMED48 | reverse complement strand
GCGATAACGCTTACAGCACTCGATGCAGAACTCTCTGATTTTATTGGGTTTTTCACCTCGGCCTAGCACTTGACATTGATCTTTAGTATGCATAGTGTGCATATATGGGGAAAAGTGGCGATTTGTGGGTATTTTTTCTGATCATAGATTAGGTTTTGGGGTTTAGTGTGTTTAGAGGTAGTGATCCAATCAATATGGACGCCAAGGGTCGGATGGCAATTCCGACTCGCTACCGCCCAGTGCTCGACAATATCTGCCATGGTGAATTGGTGATGACCGTGGATATGAAGTCTACCTGCTTGACCCTGTCGCCGCTGCCCGAGTGGCGAAAATTTGAAGAAAAAGTGGCCGCGCTTCCTGCGCTTGACGATCTCGGCGAAATGCTTAGCCGGTTCGTGGTCGGCCAAGCCAAAGATCTGCAGGTCGATAGCAGTGGCCGCGTTCTGATTCCGCCGGAGTTGCGCGACTATGCGCAACTGGACAAGAAGTTGGTGTTGGTGGGTCGGACGCAACGTTTAGAGGTTTGGTCCGAAGAGAACTGGAATGCCGAGAGAGAGCGGTCGCAAAGCGACTACCGCTCTATGTTGGGCGCTCGCGACAGCATGTCCGACGCCTTAAAAAATCTGTCTTGGTAGGGGTGGCTGGCAATGATTGAGCACAGTGCAGTACTGCTCAGCGAGGCTGTTGAAAGTCTGGTGGTAGACCCCGATGGGTATTACATCGATGGTACTTATGGGCGCGGCGGTCACTCCACGGCGATACTGGAAAAACTGTCGGCGCGCGGCAAGTTACTCGCCATAGACAAAGATCCCGAGGCTATTGAAGACGGTCGTTCACGGTTTGACGGCGAATTGCGAGTGGCTTTTCGGCATGCCTCTTTTGCCGCTATTAAAGAGGCCGCTGCGGCGTTTGGCGATGTTGGGGCGGCGGGTATCTTGCTCGACTTGGGGGTGTCGTCGCCGCAGTTAGACCGCGCCGAGCGCGGTTTTAGCTTTTTGCGCGACGGGCCTTTGGATATGCGCATGGATAGCAGTTGCGGAGTGTCTGCAGCCGAATGGCTGAATATGGCAGCTGAGGCCGATATCGCCGCCGTGCTAAAGAACTATGGCGACGAGCGTTATGCTCGGCGTATCGCCGCAGCGATCGTTCGCGAACGCAGCATAGCGTCGATTGAAAGTACTGGACGACTGGCGAAAATTGTCGCCACTGCCCATCCTTCTTGGGAGCGCGGGCGGCACCCGGCGACCAAATCGTTCCAGGCAATTCGCATCCATATCAACAATGAAATGCAGGATCTGGATCGTTTTTTGAGCGAAGTCATCGACGCGCTTGAAATTGGTGGGCGACTGGTGGTGATTAGTTTTCACTCGTTGGAGGACCGTCGCGTAAAGCGCTTTATTCGCGATGAGCAGCGTGGGCTAGTGCTACCCAAAAACATTCCGTTAATGGAAGTCGATCGAGGTGTGCGCCTGATCAAAGTGGGTCGGGCGATCAAGCCATCGGATGGTGAAATTGATCGCAATGCACGAGCTCGGAGTGCCGTGATGCGTGTCGCGGAGCGTGTCGCATGAAATTCGTTGCGGCGCTAGATGGGCGCGAAGTGCGTTTATTGCAGGTGATGGTGTTGTGGTTGGTGGTGGTCATCAGCGCCGTATCTGTCGCCTTTGTTAGCCACCTCTGCCGGCAGCAGTACGCCCAACTGGCCGCTGCAGAGCGCCTCGGGAACCAACTAAAAGCCGATTATGGGCGCTTTATTTTAGAGCAGAGTACCTGGGGTTCGCTGCAGCGGGTCGAGAGCATGGCGACCGATCGATTGAATATGCACAGTCCGTCCGCAAGCGACATGCTGATCGTCAATCAAGATTGGCTGGGGGCCTTATAAAGATGGCCAAGAGTGTCGTTCATACCCCGATACCCCGCTGGCGATTCGCCGTTATATTGGCGTTTATTACTGCGTTGCCGGTCATTTTGTTATGGAAAATTGCGCAGTTGCAGATACTCCCCAGCGAACATAGAGGCAGTGATTTTTTGCGCAGTGAGGGTGATTCCAGGGCATTGCGCATGCAGGTTATACCCGCATATCGCGGCTTGATTACCGATCGCAATGGCCAGCCTCTCGCGGTCAGTACACCGGTTACTACGGTGATCGCGAATCCTCAGCAGATAATCGCTGCGACCGCCGCGCAGATCGATCGACTGGCTGCGGCCCTCGATCTATCGCCGAGTGACTTGCAGCGCCGGCTCGAGTTATATCGTAACAAGTCGTTTATGTATTTGTCGCGTCAGCTACCCGCGAGCCAGGCCCAAGCTATACTCGAAATGCAGGTGCCCGGGGTCGATGCCCGGCAAGAATATAAGCGCTTTTACCCTGCCGGTGAGGTCACCGCGCAACTGGTGGGAATTACCGATATAGATGATGTCGGTCAAGAGGGTATTGAGCTGGCTTACAACGCTTGGTTGGGCGGCGAGTCAGGCGTGCGCAAGGTGTTGCAGGATCCGTCGCGTCGGGTAATAAAGGATATCTCTCTGATCAAGGCCGCTAAACCTGGCCGCGAGCTGCGTCTGAGCATTGATCTTCGCGTTCAATATGTTGCCTACCGGGCGCTCAAGGCAGCGGTGCACAAGCATGGCGCCAAGTCTGGCTCGGTGGTGGTGTTGGATGTCGAATCGGGAGAGGTGCTGGCGATGGCCAACCAACCCTCGTTCAACCCAAATGATCGCTCGGTAGTCAAGCCTGGATCTATTCGCAACCGCGCTATGCTCGACTTGATCGAACCGGGGTCGACGGTCAAGCCGTTCACTATGTTGGCGGCGCTGGAGAGCGGTTTGTTCGAGGCTAACTCCGAGATTGATACCAGTCCCGGTCGGCTGGAGGTGGATTATAAAACCTTTGTCGATCCGCAAGACTATGGGCGACTCAATTTGACTCAAATTCTAGCCAAGTCGAGTCAGGTGGGCACTACAAAAATTGCTCTGCAACTCAATCCAGATAGCACCCGAGAACTGTTTGAGCGGGTTGGTTTAGGCGAGAGTACCGGCAGTGGTTTTCCCGCTGAGGCGGCCGGCAATCTGCCAGCCCATCGCAGTTGGGATCAGGTGACGCAGGCGACGTTTGCGTTCGGATATGGATTTAGCGTGACGTCTTTGCAGTTGGCGCGGGCTTATGCGGTACTGGCGAACGGGGGTTTACGCCGTGAGGTCTCGCTGGTGGCAAATGACGATCAGTTGGAAACTAACAGTATCTTTGACGCTGGGCAGGTTGGCGACGTGCGCACTATGTTAAAGGCGGTAACCAGCAAGCAAGGCACCGGCCAGAAGGCGATGATCAAAGGCTACACGGTCGCGGGTAAAACCGGCACCTTGCATAAAGTAAAATCAAGCGGTGGTTATGACGATCATCGCTACACCGCAAGTTTCGCTGGACTCGCCCCGGCAGACAATCCGCGATTAGTGACCGTGGTCATTATTGATGAGCCCGATCGCGGTGTTTACTTCGGAGGTCTAGTCGCAGCGCCTGTTTTCTCTGAAGTCACCGGTAATGCGCTGCGACTTTTGCAAGTAACCCCAGATATACAGAACGAATACTCGGCTCGGGTGAGCGCTTTGGCCGCCACTGGCAAGCGAGAAAAGTCATGATTGAGCAAAGCTTTTCTCAAGGCACTCCGCTTGGCAGCTTACTCGCCAACATCGATTGCTGCGACGGCGTTGCGAACCTGCGGGTGACCGGCTTGTCTCTCGATAGCCGCGAGGTCAAGTCCGGCGACCTATTCATTGCATTGTCGGGCTCCCAAGCCGATGGCCTAGATTATATAGATCAGGCGATCGCCTGCGGCGCAGTTGCCGTGGCCGTTGATCGCGGGGTTGCTGATCGGGTGTCAGGGCTCTCTGTACCTGTTGTTTCGATCGAGCGTCTGGGCGACGCTGTTTCGCAAATAGCAGCTAACTTCTATGGCGATCCATCGGCGCAGATGACGGTAACCGCGGTGACTGGAACCAATGGCAAGACCTCTTGCTGTTGGTTGTTGTCGGGGCTGCTCGACCGACTCGGCGAGTCGTCCGCTTACCTCGGCACCCTTGGCTATGGTTTCGCTGGCATTCGCGGCGATCAGGCGTCGTTGTCAGCGGGCCACCGGTCGACGCTTACAACGCCCGATGCGATTGCCAGTCAAAGGATCCTCGCCGACATTGTAAGCGCTGGAGCCACCTCGATAGCCTTGGAGGCCTCCTCGCACGCGCTGACTCAAGGGCGTATTGCCGCGGTGCAAGTGGATACCGCGGTGTTCACTAATTTGAGCCGAGATCATCTCGACTACCATCGCAATATGCAGGCCTATGGCGACGCCAAGGCGAGCCTGTTTGAAATGTCTGGATTAAAATATGCGGTGATCAATTTAGACGACAATTGGGCGCCCAAGTTACTCGGCAGAGTTGCCAAGTCAACCACGGTTGTGACCTATAGTTTGGATGATCCTTCAGCCGATATCTATTGCCGATCAATTCAGCTCAATGCCAGCGGTATACACGCGGTGGTAGAGGGCCGTTGGGGTCGCGGACAACTTTACTCGCCGCTGGTCGGGCAATTTAACTTGGCCAATTTACTCGCGGTTATCGCGGTCGTCGCGCAGCGCTATTCGCTTGCCGATATATTGGCGGCGATACCAAATTTGCAGGCGGCATCGGGCCGTATGGAGTTGATCGATGCAACGGCGAGTCCGGGTGTCATCGTCGATTACGCGCACACCCCTGACGCGCTTGAAAAAGTACTTATTACGCTGCGTGCCCACACTCAGGGTAAGCTTTGGGTGGTGTTCGGTTGCGGCGGTGAACGGGACATTGGCAAGCGCGCAAAAATGGGCGCCATCGCCAATCGTTATGCCGATAAAATTGTACTCACCAATGACAATCCGCGAGGTGAATCGCCGCAGGCCATCATCGCTCATATAGAGCGCGGCATTGTGGGTGATTTTAGCGTTGAACTAGATCGCCGTGTGGCGATACGCCATGCTGTTTTGAGCGCTGCACCGGAAGATCTGGTGTTAATTGCCGGCAAAGGGCACGAAGACTATCAGCAGATCGCCGATCATCGGTTGCCATTCAGCGATCAGGTGCAGGCGCGTCTTGCGCTGCGCGACCGTGGGAGTGGCGCAACATGAACGCAATCTCTATGAGCGATGCGGCCATGCGCTTCGGTGGTACTCTGTTAAATCCCGACGCGTCGTTCGAGCGCGTGTGTATTGATAGTCGCAGGGTCGAGGGCGGGGATTTGTTCGTTGCTCTGCCCGGTGAACATCATGACGGGCATCACTTTATTGGGCAAATTGCCGATAAAATATCCGCGGCGGTGGTCACTCGTCGATGCGCCGAGGTCGACATTACGCAATGGGTTGTCGATGACACCGAGCGCGCCCTTGGCAACCTAGCTAAGATGCGCCGCGAGCGTTTTTCAGGCCCGGTGATTGCCATCACCGGCAGTAGCGGCAAGACGTCTGTGAAGGAGTATGTCGCGGCAATCTTGACCAACAGCGGAGTGGTTCACGCCACCGTCGGCAACTACAACAACCATATTGGTTTGCCGCTGACGCTGTTAGATCTGCCCGCCAAAAGCGATTTTCTGGTACTTGAAATGGGTGCCAGTGGCGCCGGAGATATCGACTATTTATGCACCGTGGGACGGCCGAGCATCGCGCTGGTGAACAACGTCCAAAGCGCGCATATGGCGGGATTTGGTAGTTTGGCCGGTACCGCGTCCGCAAAAGCTGAAATTTATAGTGGCTTGCCAACCGACGGCATCGCCATTCTCAATCTCGATTTGGATTATATCGATGACTGGCGCGAATTGATTGGCGCGCGCCGTTGCCTGACATTTTCGGTTTCCGACAGGCAGGCCGATCTATGCGCCGTCGATCTACAAATTAATGATAGCGGGTGTTATGGCTTCGATTTACTGATCAATATGGGCCAGACCGACTCGCCGATTAGATGCCCGATCAGTTTGCTAATACCGGGTCGACACGCGGTGGCCAATGCGCTAGCTGCGGCAGCTTGCGCCCTCGCCGCAGGTGCTACTGAAGAAGATATTGCAACCGGCCTTAATACTCAAAAGGCGCTTGCCGGTCGTCTGCAAGAAATAACTCTGGATGGTGGTGGGCGCGCGTTTGACGATACCTATAACGCGAGTCCCGAGTCGAGTATGGCGGCGATCGATGTCTTAGCTCGGTGCGCGGGCCGGCGCATTTTGGTACTTGGAGACATGGCCGAGTTGGGGAGTCAATCGGCACAATTACACCGCAGTGTCGGAGATTATGCCCGCCGTTCAGGGGTGGATGAATTACTCACCTTGGGTTCGCGAAGCATTGCAGCGAGTGACGCTTTTGGCGGCAAACACTTCGCGGAATTAACCGATTTAGACAATTATTTAAATACCTTGGGCGATACATCGACAACGACTTTTATGGTTAAAGGATCGCGCAGTTCGGCGATGGAGCGTGTGATTGAAGTACTGTCCCGGCGAGGGAATGTCCAATGTTAGTGTGGTTGAGTGAATATTTGAGTCAATATTACAGTCCGATGTCGGTATTTCAGTACCTAACTCTGCGCGGCATATTAGCGGTTTTGACCGCGCTCATTATTAGTTGGGTATTTGGTCCGGCGGTGATTCGCAGGCTCAATTATCTGCAGATTGGTCAGGCAATTCGCAGCGATGGTCCAAAGTCACACCTCGCCAAGGCGGGTACACCGACCATGGGCGGCGCGCTTATTCTTTTGGCAATGTTTGTAAGTACCCTGTTGTGGGCCGATTTAGATAACCGTTATGTATGGATTGTTCTGGCGGTGACTTTTAGCTTTGGATTGGTGGGCTGGGTCGACGATTATCGCAAGGTGGTAGAAAAAAATCCCCGGGGTTTACCCGCTCGCTGGAAATACTTTTGGCAGTCGGTGTTTGGATTGGCGGCAGCCCTAACGCTTTACTACACCGCTCAGTCACCGGCTGAAACCGAATTAATCGTCCCGTTTTTTAAATCATTTGCGTTTAATTTAGGTCCGTTTTTTGTGGTCTTGACTTATTTTGTCATCGTTGGCACCAGCAACGCGGTGAATTTAACCGATGGCTTAGATGGCTTGGCGATAATGCCCACGGTGTTGGTGAGTGGCGCGCTAGGCATTTTTGCCTACCTCAGCGGTAATTATCAGTTTGCCAATTATCTGAACATTCCGTTTATCAGCGGCGCTGGCGAAATGCTCATATTTACCGCCGCCCTGTGCGGGGCCGGACTGGGTTTTTTATGGTTTAACACCTATCCGGCGATGGTCTTTATGGGCGATGTTGGCGCGCTCGCATTGGGCGCTGCTCTCGGTGTTATTGCGGTGATTGTACGACAGGAGATTGTGCTGTTTATCATGGGCGGCGTGTTTGTTATGGAGACCATTTCGGTAATTATGCAGGTGGCCTCGTTCAAATTGACCGGCAAGCGTATTTTTCGTATGGCACCCCTGCACCATCACTTTGAATTGAAAGGCTGGCCAGAACCGCGCGTGATCGTCCGGTTTTGGATAATTACTCTCGTGCTAGTGCTGTTTGGCCTAGCAACACTGAAGTTGCGTTGACGGCGATGGGGTGCGCAGCAATGAATCAATCGGGGTCGGACTATAGCGCAGTGGCTATTCTCGGTATGGGAGTGACCGGCCTCTCGGTGGCAGATTTCTTAACTCGTCGGGGAATAGATTTTATGTTTGCCGACACCCGCAGTGCCCCCCCAGGGCTCGATGTCGTCAGCCAACGGTACCCCGATATCCGCACCATGTTGGGTGAATTCGACGACCGCGCCTACGACATGCTCGAGACTGTCGTGGTCAGCCCCGGCGTGTCTCTGGGCGAGCCGATGTTGCAGTCGGCGCGGGCTAAAGATATCCGTTTGATCGGCGATGCCGAGCTATTTTTTGAACAGGTGAACGCGCCGGTGATCGCTATTACAGGGTCCAATGGCAAGAGCACCGTGACCACGCTGGTCGGTGAGATGGCTCGGCGAAGTGGTTTAAATA
>CAJIZO010000009.1 GCA_905181995.1 Flavobacteriaceae bacterium TMED48 | reverse complement strand
GGCATTGTTGATCAGCACATGCAGCGACCCAATCGAATTGATCAATGTGACTATACGAGCCAACCCAGCGTCATCATTGAGATCGCCCTGAACCAATAGGCAACTGTCTGGTCTTTGCTGATTGAGCGATTCACAGAGTTTATCGGCATCTGCAGCGGCGCGATTGTAGTGGATAACAACGCGATAGCCGGCGCGATGAAACAACCGTGCCAATTCGGCGCCGATACGCCGCGCTGCGCCGGTAATGAGAACCACGGGATTGCCTATATTTGGAGCGTTCATGAGTTTACCTTAGGTAGTTTTTGCGGCTTATTGGACCGCTGGTTAGGGCGTTATGGGTCGCCATTTCAGGGCTGATTGGTCTGTTTGAATTCGGTTAGACGGGCAATCTGTCGGTCGTGCAGTTGGCGCCCAATTTCATCACCCGCAACGCCCAATGACACCAGATCGGCGATACTGACGGTGGCCAGCGCGCTCTGGGCACGGCGAAGATAGTTCGGCGATGAATAGTGGCGGTTTTCTAATCCGAGTCGACCGCGCGCGTCGGCCTCGCAACTGAGCAAAAACGGTTCTAATTTGGCGCTGGACTTGAGCGCGCCTACGCCCCGCAATAGGTTCAGTAACGTCTCTACCTTTAAGTCGGCAGCGCGGTGGCACTGGAGGTGATATTCGGTTACCACGAGGGCTAATTTTCGGTATTCATTGGGGACTTTTAAACGTTCGCAGAGAGTTTTTACCAGCGGTAATCCACGCGCCTCGTGGCCGGTGTGGCGCGGCAAGACATCCGCAGGTGTGATGCCCTTACCGACGTCGTGGACCAGGACTGCAAAGCGCACCGAACAATCATCGGATAATTTGGCGGCCTGCTCGAGCGCCATCATGGTATGCACGCCGGTATCGATCTCCGGGTGGAAGTCAGGCCGTTGTGCCACCCCAAATAGACGGTCTACCTCTGGCAGGATGCAGGCCAGGGCGCCGCAGTCGCGGAGTGTTTGAAAATACACCTGAGGGGTCTGTTCGCCAAGCGCGCGCTGGGTTTCGCGCCAGACTCGCTCCGCCACTAAGTGTTTCATCTCACCGCTGTCGACCAAGACGCGCATGGCATCCATGGTTTCGCTGGCGATACTGAAGCCGAGGTGGTGATAACGGGCGGCAAAGCGCGCGGTGCGCAGCACGCGCAGAGGATCTTCCAAAAAGGCATCGGATACATGGCGGAGAATTTTGTCGTCTAGATCGCGCTGTCCATTGTAGGGGTCTATTAGGCACCCCTCGGAGTCTTCGGCAATGGCATTGATCGTTAGGTCGCGTCGCTGCAGATCTTCGATCAATGTGACGTTGCTAGCGGTGTAAAAAGTGAAGCCCCCGTAGCCGTGCCCAGATTTTCTCTCGGTTCGCGCAAGCGCATATTCCTCGCCGCTTTGCGGGTGAATAAATACCGGAAAGTCGCGGCCCACTGGACGGTAACCGCGGTCGATCAACGCTTGCGGAGACGCTCCGACCACCACCCAGTCGTTTTCGCTGCTCGGGTAGTTGAGAAGGCGATCGCGCACCGCCCCGCCAACGCGGTAAATCTGCATGATGTGTCTCTCTCAATGGCTCCGTGAATGGTGCTGCGCTGTGGTTGGTCAGCTCACCCATTGTAGAGCGCTCCGCCGTCTAGCTCAATTCGCTCCGAGTCATACGCTGCCAATCGTTGTATAGCTTACAATCAATCGCAGTTCAGCGCGCTTAAATGCGATAGCGAGGATTTTCGGTGGTTTTCTCGATAGCCTAAATTATACATAACATATGGGCCTCGGTTTTTGGCATAATATCGGCCATTGCAGTTAATGTGTATGGATGTGCCGGTGCCCCAAGATTACCTTCTCAGCACGAATGAGCTGTGCTTCGAACGCGATGGCCGCAGGTTGTTCGAGGGCATAAATTTGCGTTTAAAAGCGGGCGAAATGGTTTTGATCGAAGGGCCTAATGGCTGCGGCAAGACCACCCTCATGCGCCTGTTGACTACCCTGTTGAGTCCAACCAGCGGTGCGCTGTGCTACCGCGGCGAACCGCTCGAAAAGGTGCGCTATGAATACCTAGCAGACCTGCTGTATATAGGACATCAATCGGCGGTAAAACTGGCCTTGAGCGCAGAGGAAAATCTTGCATGGATGGCCGCATCTGAGGGTATACATGACCCGAAAAGCGTGCGCGCAGCGCTCCGTAGTATGGGTTTGGGGGCGGTCTATGATCTGCCCTGTCATCAGTTGTCAGCCGGACAGGTGCGGCGCGTTGCGCTGTCGCGATTGGTGCTGACGCGCGCTAAGCTGTGGTTTCTCGATGAACCTCTGACAGCGCTGGATACCGAAGGGATTGGGTTGATCACCGGCCGCCTGCAAGGGCACCTCGACAGCGGGGGCGCGATCGTTTTGATAAGTCACCAAGATCTGGCGATCGGAGCGGTGCGTAACTATGATCTAACAAAGCGTTGTGCCTAGGGTGCCTGAGTTGGCGCGGACGCCGAGTTTTTTGGCGTATGTCAGACGCGATGTCCTGTTGGCGTACCGGCGATTGGGTGACACGGTCGCGCCGCTGATTTTCTTTACGATGGTGTGTACGCTGGTGCCACTGGGTTTGTCGCCGGATCCGCAGCGCCTCAGCGAGATAGCGCCGGGCATCATGTGGATCATGGCTCTGCTGGCGACGCTGTTATCGATTGAGAGGATTTTTGCATTCGACTTTGAAGACGGATCACTGGAGCAATTGTTGATTGCACCACAACTGATAGCACTGCCGGTGTTAGCTAAAATTGTGGCGCATTGGTTGGTGACGGGGCTGCCACTCACGCTTTTATCGCCACTGTTGGCTATGACTTTGTCGCTGCCGACTTCCGCCTACCCAGCGATGCTTCTCAGTTTGGCGATTGGCAGTGCATACCTTAGCGCGGTCGGTGCGGTCGGAGCTTCTCTGACCGTCTCGTTGGGCCGAGGAGGGCTGTTGTTGCCGTTGTTGGTGGTGCCGCTGTACATGCCGATTATGATCTTTGGTACTGCGACGGTCTTCTACGCGGTGGATGGACTGCATTGGTCGGGCCCCTTGGCGGCTATGGGGGCGATGTTATGCGCCGCCTTGGCGCTCTGTCCACTGGCGGCGGCGGCGGCACTGCGCGTCACCAGCGCCTGATGATTACGGGATTTTAAGCATGGTAACAGAGGTTAAAAAATGGCAGTGGTTTTACCGACTTGGCTCGCCCCGTTGGTTTTACGAAATCACCGGGCGGTGGCTGCCATGGTTACTCTGCGCGGCGAGTTTACTGCTGGCAAGTGGGCTTTTTTGGGGGCTGTTGGTAGCCCCGCCAGACGCACGTCAGGGCAACAGTTTTAGAATTATTTATCTTCACGTTCCGGCGGCGATTCTGGCATTAGTCGGCTATTATATTATGGCGCTTGCCGGTGCGGTTGGCTTGATTTGGCGGATTAAAATGTCTTTTATGGTGATGAAGTCGGCGGCACCTATTGGCGCTGCATTGACCTTTATCGCACTGTTTACTGGCGCGGTGTGGGGTAAGCCCTCGTGGGGAACCTACTGGGTTTGGGATGCGCGGATTACTTCGATGCTGATTTTGCTGTTTCTCTACCTCGGTGTTTTGGCATTGCAGCGTGCTTTTAGTAGTGCCGAGATGGCCTATCGGGCCAGTGCTATCTTGGCGCTGGTCGGCACCATTAATATACCCATTATTTATAAATCGGTGGATTGGTGGCACACACTGCACCAACCGGCGACGTTAAAATTGACATCGGCGTCTTCGATTCACATCGATATGCTGCAGCCGCTAATAGTGATGATCTGTGGATTTTACGTTTTTTACGTGGTTGCTTTGTGTCTTTTTACCCGCGCCGAAATTATCCGCCGCGAGGCGACTTCTGCTTGGGTTCGGGCGCTGGTTAGCAATGAGTCGAGTCGATGAATATCCAGTTTGCTAGTTTTAATGAAATCCTCGCTATGGGTGGCCATGGGCTCTATGTATGGGTGGCAGTGACGGTCTCGGTGGCTGTTTTAGCGGCTTTGTTGGTGGTGCCGTGGCAGAGTCATACACGCGCTCTCAATCAGGTGCGTTTGCGACTCGAAAGGCATGCCGGTGGGTCGGCAGAAGAGGGGGTTGATTGATGCATGCAATTCGCAAGCAACGCCTGCAGTGGGTCATCTTTACCCTGGTAGCGTCCTCGACTGCGATCGGGTTGGTGGTCTACACGCTGGGTCAGAATATAAATTATTTTTATACACCGTCGCAAATCGCTCGCGGTGAGGCGCCTCTCGGGGTGCCGGTGCGCGCCGGAGGTATGGTGGTGAGGGGGAGTCTAGTGCGGGATAGCGAGTCGCTCGATGTGGCATTCGATGTTAGCGATGGCGTTGCCCAGTTGAGGGTTGAGTACAGCGGTATCTTGCCGGATTTATTCGGTGAGGGTCAGGCGGCTATTGTCGCCGGTGTGGTCGATGCAGACGCTATATTGCAGGCCACTGAAGTGCTGGCTAAACACGACGAAAACTATATGCCCCCCGAGGTGGCGGATGCAATGGGCGAGGCCTATCGGCAATCGATCGGGTCGGGGGGTGATTATTAGCCCTGAGCTTGGACATGTCGCACTAATCATTGCCCTGTGCTTGGCGCTGCTGCAATCTTCGATCCCATTGCTGGGATCTTACCTCGGTGTGCAGCGATGGATGCGGTTGGCGCACTCGCTAGCGATTGGACATTTAGTCTTTGTCGGTATCGCTTTTGGGTGCTTGGTGACAGCATTTATGCTCGACGACTTTAGCCTTCGCTACGTGGTTGATAATTCGAATCGTTCGTTGCCGACGCACTTTAAATTTAGCGCCGTTTGGTCGGCACACGAAGGCTCGTTATTACTTTGGGCACTGGTATTGGCTGCCTGGGGCGCTGCCGTAGCGATCTTCAGCCGATCCCTGCCGCTGGTATTCAGCGCTCGGGCGCTGTCGGTATTGGCAATGATAGCGGTGGGTTTTGGCCTGTTTATGTTGCTGACATCCAATCCGTTTGAGCGCACGTTGCCGTTCCCACCTGAAAATGGCAGTGACCTCAACCCACTGTTGCAAGATATCGGGTTGATCATACATCCGCCGATGCTGTACATGGGCTATGTGGGTCTTTCGGTACCCTTTGCGTTTGCCATTGCCGCGCTTTTGGGGGGGCAGTTCGACAGTGCCTGGGCGCGCTGGTGCCGTCCGTGGATCAACGTCGCATGGGTGTTTTTAACGCTTGGTATTACGCTTGGCAGTTGGTGGGCTTATTACGAATTAGGTTGGGGCGGTTGGTGGTTCTGGGACCCAGTGGAAAATGCCTCGTTTATGCCGTGGTTGGTAGCAACTGCCCTGATGCACAGTGTCGCGGCGACGGAAAAACGGGGGGTATTTCGAAGCTGGACGCTGCTCTTGGCAATCTTCGCTTTTTCTCTTAGCTTGTTGGGTACATTTTTGGTGCGCTCGGGCGTGCTAACCTCGGTACATGCGTTTGCCAGCGATCCTGAGCGCGGTCTCTTCATTTTGATCTTTTTGTCGTTGGTAATTGGCGCTTCGCTGCTGTTGTTTGCGCTGCGCGGGCCAGCGATGAACTCTAAGTCGGCCTACACGGGTGCCGCGCGCGAAGTGATGATATTGACCAATAATTTCATTTTAGTCGCTGCGATGGCGATGATCTTGATCGGCACGCTCTATCCATTAGTGGCGGATGCGCTGCAATTGGGTAAGATTTCCGTCGGGCCACCGTACTTCAATTTTTTCTTTGTGCCGCTCTCCTTGGTTCTGATGGCCTGTTTAGGTATCGCTGCCAGTTCCCGCTGGCGGCACACCGCAGTCGATGTCGTCGCGATTCGGGCGCGTATACCGGTGGTATTGAGTTTCTTGTTGGGTGCGCTGTTGCCGATCCCTCTGGGAATCTGGTTTTCGGCAGCTGAGTATTCGATTATCGCGGCGCTGACGCTGGCGGCAGTATTCTGGGTGGTGATCATGAGCTTGCAGGATGTGCGCTTGAAAGCTCAATCGGTGCCATTGACGAGGCTACCGGCCGGTTATTGGGGCATGCTGTGCGCTCACTGCGGGCTAGCGCTGTGCGCTCTGGGCGTGGGTTTGAGTAGCGCCTATGACAGCCAGCGAGATATGCGCATGGAACTGGGTGACGTTGTCGAAGTTGCAGGGTATACCTTTGAATTTAGCGGCTTGAATGAGACCCAAGAGAGTAATTATCGCGCCACGCGTGGAGTGATTGCTGTGTCCCAAGGCGGCCGGTCGATAGCGACGCTTACACCTGAAAAACGCCACTATCAGTCGGGCGGTCAAGTCATGACTGAGGCGGCCATCGATGCTGGATTGACGCGTGATCTGTTCGTCGCCCTCGGTGAGCCGTTGGGTGGCAACAGTTGGGCGATACGGGTTCAGGTTAAGCCGTTTGTGCGTTGTATTTGGCTGGGTGGCTTGATGATGGGGATTGGTGGTTTGATAGCGGTTGCCGATAAGCGCTACCGACGGCGGAAAAAGATTCCCTCCATGAAACGTAATCGCCTCGTTGAACCGGCACTGGAGGTCTTTAAATGAGCCCAAGACTGGCTTTGTTTGTGCCATTGATTGTGTTTGTGGTGGTCGCCCCATTCTTATGGTTGGCGCTCGATCGTGATCCCAACGAACTGCCCTCGGCACGCATCGGCGAGCCGTTTCCGGCATTTAGTTTGCCTAGCCTGAAGCATCCGGAAAAGTTACTGAATACGGCTGATATGCGCGGTCAAGTGGCGCTGGTTAATGTCTGGGCAACATGGTGCTACGCCTGCAGAATCGAGCACGCCATGCTCAATGAGCTGGCCTTAAAGGGGGTGAAAATCATAGGTCTTAACTACAAAGATAATCGCCAAGAAGCGACGCGCTGGTTGAACCAGTTGGGCGATCCCTATGCGTTCAGTATTTTTGATGCCCAGGGTTCCCTCGGCCTCGATCTTGGCGTGTATGGTGCGCCCGAGACCTATCTGCTGGATGCCGAGGGCATTGTTCAGTATCGGCGGGTGGGCGTTCTCGATCAACGTAGCTGGCAGCGTGAGTTCGCTGAACGCTACCAATTACTGGTATCTAGCGATGTCGATTAAGCGTCGGCGAAGATCCTCGGTGGAGTCCTTGGTGCGCGCTGGGATGCTTTTCCCAGCGATGGTTGTGCTGTGGTCAGGACTGGCGTTTGGACAAACCGAGGTGGTCGAATTTTCTAATGAATCGCTGCGTCCAAGATACCAGCAATTGATCGAAGAGCTTCGCTGTCCCAAGTGCCAAAATCAAAATCTTGCCGATTCCAACTCAGCTATTGCTGTCGATTTGAGATTGCAAATTCAATCGCTACTCGAGCAACAAAACAGTAATGCGGAAATTAAAAGCTACCTTGCCGAGCGCTACTCAGACTTTATACTCTATCGACCTCTGGTCGATCGACGAACCCTATTTTTGTGGGTTGCGCCGATTTTTTTCATGCTCTTTGCAGCGACGGCGATGGTTTTATTACTGCGCCGACAGCGTCGAATAAGTGATGACCCTGGCAACGATCCACAGATCGTCATTAGCGACGCTGACCAGCAGCGGTTGGCGCAATTACTGAATACTCGGAACGATCGCCGTTGAGCACCTACGATGTTTTTTTACTGGTATTGGCCACAGTGCCCTTTATCGCCTACCCTTGGTTCGCATCGCTTCGAAGCGCCGAATTGCCCGTCGATTTAGATCTCAGGGAAAGCCAAAACGTACGGCTCTACAACGAGCAATGCAGCCTCTTTGATGAGCAATTGGCGGCGGCAGAAATAAGCCGCGAGCAACATCGTCATCTGATGACGGAAGCGCAACAATTATTATTGCAAAACACAGCCCCTGTAAAACGCGCAGGAGTTTTTGATGACGGTTACTGGATATTGCCACTGTTGTTGATTGCGGTTGCGATTGCCACGCCATGGCTGTATGCCAAGATCGGTGCAGCCGAGGACGAGGCGATTTATCGGCTACTTGCGGAATACGCTGCCGATGGGTCGCTCGACCGCAGCAGCAGCGCAGACATGCTGGTGCGTCTTGAGCAGCGGGCCAGTGAGCGGCCCGAAAATATTTACTACTGGATGCTGCTGGGACAGTTCGCCACCAGCCGGGCCGACGTTGCGGCGGCGGCCGAATACTACCAGCGGGCCTCGGAACTGAACCCCGACAACGGCCACCTGCTAGCGCAGTATGCCCAAGCGTTATTTTTCGCCGACAACAACCAGTTTACTGAGCGTGTTGGTCGCGCCTTGAATCGGGCGTTTTTGGTGGATTCAAGCAATCGATTGGTGCTCGGTTTAAAGGGTATCGAAGCGTTCTCGTTGCGCCAATTAAACGCCGCTATCGGCTATTGGCAGCGCGCGCAGCGCGGTCTCGACCCCAGCGTCGTCGAATTTCAGTCGTTGCAAGCCGGGATCGACCGTGCGCGGCAGGGACTCCCGCTCGAAGTCGATGGGCCCGCGTCTTTAACCGAGCGCGGCAGTGCCACCGGGGGTGCATCCAATGCGCTGGGTAGCGATGACGGAAACTCTACTCTGAGCGATTATGGTGCTCGGTGGTCGGGACTAGAAATCGCGCTGAGTATCGATCCACAGATACCCTCCACACCCGAGCAGGCAGTGTTTGTTGCGGTCATCGATCCGAAGGGCCCGCCGATGCCAATTGCAGCGCGTAAATTAACCGCCAGCGAGCTACCTATCACAATACGCCTCGCTGATCGCGATTCGCTAGTGGCGTCGCGGCTACTATCGAGTTTCCAGCGCGTCGAGGTGATTGCGCGCCTATCGACGAGTGGATCAGCAACCCCGCAGGCGGGTGATTGGGAGGTGCGTTCAGGACTCCTTGAAGGCCATTCTAAACCGGCTAAATTGGTGCTAGAGATTAGTCAGCAACGTCCTTAAATGGGACGGTTGGGTGGGGGTTGAGATTAACTTTTTTTTTCGCGCGGTTAAAGTGTAGAATTCAACTGGTATAACGGCATGTTCCACAACGATGATCAACTATAACTCAATAAACGATCGGTAATGCGGCTTAAATCAATCAAACTCTCCGGGTTTAAATCTTTCGTTGACCCGACGACGGTGCATTTCCCCAGCAATCTGTGCGCAGTGGTGGGGCCGAACGGCTGTGGAAAATCAAACGTTATCGACGCGGTGCGCTGGGTGTTGGGCGAATCTTCGGCTAAAAACTTGCGTGGCGAATCGATGTCGGATGTCATTTTTAACGGCTCTGGAACGCGTAAGCCGGTTGGACAGGCATCGATTGAGTTAATCTTTGACAACAGCGATGCGCGAGTCAGTGGTGAATTTGCTGCCTACAGCGAGATCTCTATTCGCCGCAAAGTGTCTCGGGACGGACAGTCTCAATATTACCTGAACGGCAGTTCGTGCCGGCGGCGCGACATCACAGATATTTTTCTCGGCACCGGTTTGGGCCCACGCAGTTATGCAATCATCGAACAGGGCACCATATCGCGGTTAATCGAAGCCAAACCGGACGAGTTACGGGTTTTTATCGAGGAAGCCGCGGGTATCTCTAAATACAAAGAGCGACGGCGAGAGACCGCCAATCGCATGGCTCGAACCGAAGAAAATCTCGAGCGTCTTAGCGATATTCGCGACGAGTTGACCCGCCAGTTAACGCGGCTTGAACGACAGGCCAAGGCAGCGCAAAAATATACCCAATTCCGGCAGGAGGAACGGCAAAAAAAGCTCGAATTAAGCGCGCTGAAATGGCGTGAATTGAACCGCTCTATGGGCCAACAACAGAAAGTTATCCAGCGTCTAGAAGTTGCTCAAGAGGGTTGTTTGGCGCAGCGTAACGCCTGCGATACCGCGATTGAAAAATATCGCTTACGGTTGACCGAAGCCGGCGATACGCTGGATCATGTGCAGAGTCACTACTACAAGGTCAGTGGCAGCGTGGCACGCATCCAGCAAGCGATCGAACATGCCCGTCAACGCTCTGCCGAACGCCAGCAGGATATTCTAGATACGCAGGAAAACTATGACGAGGCCTCTCAACACCTTGGCGCCGACCGCGAAAAAGTGACCGTTTGGAACCGTCAATACGAGCAATTAAAGCCCCAGTTGGATGCGGCGGAAAAAAGCGAGAGCGAAGCGCGAGAGTCGCTCGATTTAGCGCAGACGGCGATGCAAGATTGGCAGCGCGAAAATGACGATTTTACTGCGCGCGCTGCGTTGCCGCGCCAACAGGTGGAGGTTCAGCAGTCGCGGATAGGGTACTTGGACGATCGTGTTGTTAGTCTAAAACAGCGCCAGCAAGACCTTGACGCTGAAGCGGGCAGCTTTGAAGACGCGCCGGAGCGCGCCGAGATGGCGCGCCTCGAGGTGTCGCTAGGCGAATTGGCGCTGTCGCAACAGGCGAATGAAAATCAACGACAACAATGTACCGATAAAATAGCCAATGTGCGGCAGCAATTGCAAAAAAACCAGCAGGAGTTAAACCAACTAAGAGAACGTCAGCAGACTTTTTTGGGACGGCGGGCATCACTTGAGGCCCTGCAACAGGCGGCCATGAACGACAATCAGTCGCAACAGTGGATTAGCGATCACGGTTGGCGTGAACAGCCTCGATTGGCGGATAGCGTGGACCCCATCGCCGGATGGGAAACCGCTGTGGAAACCGTTTTAGGTAACTATTTGCAAGCCGTTATGATCGAGGATCTCGGCGCGGCGTCGGAGATTTTGCCGAGCTTTAAAAAGGGCGAATTGCTGTTGATCGACGGGTCGCCCTGCGTCGCGGCAGAGCGCTCTTCTGCAGAGCAAGCGCCGCGTTTGGCGAGTCTCGTTGCAGGGGATAGTGCGGCGACCTTGCTGGGCCATATTTTTGCGGTTGATGATCTATCCGCGGCGCTGGCAATGCGTGGGAACTTACAAGCGCACGAGTCGGTGGTGACGCGCGATGGCATTTGGCTAGGGGTTAATTGGTTGCGTATGGCGCGCGATGTAGATACCTCGGTCGGCGTGCTCAAACGCAAGCAAGAACTGCAAACCTTAGTCGTCGATATGCGCAAACTCGAGGATCAGCTGGGCCTGGTAGAGGCCTCTCGCGAGGCGCATCAGCATGCGTTGCAGGCAGAGGAGGAGGCGGGTCGAGAGAATGCTGCAAACATCGATAAGCAGCAGCGCCAATACGCGGAGTCGCGCGCGCAGTTGAGCGCCTTTGAAGTCCAGATCGAGCAATTTAAAGCTCGTAAGGAGCGTGCTGAGAAAGAACTCAACGAGGTTGCACGGTTGTTAATTAGCGCGCAGAACGATCTGGGTTTGGCTCAGCAAGCGCTGCGCGAAGCGAGTGATTTAGTCGCCAGTAACGCCCAGCAAGGTGCAGTGCTTGGCGAAAGACGCAGTGAGTTACAGACCCAGCTGCATGATTGCCGCAACGCACTCACCGAGCTGCGGGATCGGCGCGAGCAACTGGGTATTCAGGTGGGCGGCTTGAGCGTGCAGCGGACATCGGCTGCCGACGGCATTGCCCGCCTAGAGGCGCAGGTGTCGCGTTTGCAGCGCCGCCGCGAGGAATTGGCTGCGGCCGATGGCGATGAACCAGAGCAGGATCAACAACAGGATCTGGATAACGAATTGGCAAGCCAACTGCGCGCCGAGCAAGAGTTGCGCGACGCAAAAGCCGCTGTCGAGGCGATTGAGCACGGCCGGCGCGAGCAAGAAAAAGGCCGCGCGGCAGTTGAATTAGAGCTGACAGCCGTCGGCGCCCAACTGGAGACGGAGCGACTCGCGGCGCGCGAGCTCTCGACCCTTTGCGGAACCATCGAAGAACAAATTATTCGCGATCAAGGGCACTTGGAAGAGCTGTTGAAAACATTGGAGGACGACGCTGAATTACTGCAGTGGGAAGAGGAGCTTGAACTGCTGGCTAAACGCATTCATCGACTGGGCCCGATCAATTTGGCGGCGATCGAAGAATATCAGGTGGAATCCGAGCGCAAGGCCTATTTGGATCGACAAAATGACGAGTTGGTGGATGCGCTGGCCACGTTGCAAAGCGCCATACAAAAAATTGATCGCGAGACTCGAACGCGTTTTAAGGACACGTTCGATATGGTTAATCAGCACCTTCAAGAATTGTTTCCAAAGTTGTTTGGCGGTGGCGAGGCGTGCTTGGAAATTACCGGCGAAGACCTTTTGGACACCGGGGTCACGTTGATGGCGCGTCCCCCCGGTAAGAAAAATAGTTCTATTCACCTGTTGTCGGGTGGCGAGAAAGCACTGACTGCTATTGCTATGGTGTTCGCCATTTTCAAGCTTAATCCGGCACCGTTTTGCATGCTCGATGAGGTCGATGCACCGCTCGACGATGCCAACGTCGGCCGCTATGCAGCAGTGGTTCGCGAAATGTCTTCGCAGGTACAATTTATCTATATTACCCACAACAAGATCTCTATGGAGGCGGCCAATCAGTTGATGGGTGTGACAATGCACGAGGCGGGCGTCTCCAGAATCGTCTCAGTAGATGTTAATGAGGCGGCGAAACTTGCAGGATCAACTTAGATAGCTTTAAAAAGGCTTTTTTTTTTTTTGCTGCGACTTACAATAGAGGACTTATTTGCGCAATGAAGGCACGCACATAGATGGAATTTTTAGCATCCAGTAAAATTTTAATTGCCGTTGCCGTGTTGGTTTTTATAGCCATAGTTCTCGACGGTATGCGTCGTGCAAAACGCAATCGCTATGAAAACTTGCAGATGTCTTCTACGCGCATAGAAAAAGTTGCCAAACGCAATGCCGGGGTGGACGATGTCGAAGATATGTTTAGCGGCGATTTTCCATCCGGTAAGTCGCGGGTGGTCGGGGTGCGCAATGTATCTGGCGGTGATATGGAGGATGTTTTACTCAGTCATCGGGATATCAGCGAACGTTACGCTACTACTCGGCAACCGCGGCAGGGTAGCATCGACCTGGATGGCTCATCGGGCGGGTCTGAGTCGGCGCTGAATGCTACCGGCGATCGCAAAAGCAACGATTCGCCCTCGATCGAACCGCAGGTAATGATCGTGCATCTAATGGCCGACAAAGGCGATGTGGTTTCCGGTAAGGACCTCTTGCAGGCATTACTGGATGCAGGTCTTCGCTATGGAGCGATGGGGATTTTCCATTTCCACAATGACGATCAAGGCTCTGGCCCAGTGTTGTTTAGTTTGGCTAATCTGCTCAACCCCGGCACTTTCGATTTGAACACGATGGATGATATGACCACGCCCGGGGCAACGCTGTTTATGAACCTCGATGAAGTGGCCGATCCGCTCGCAGCGTTTGACGTAATGGTCTCAGCGGCAGAGTCTATCGCGGAGGCATTACGTCTACAGGTGATGGATGAGGCGCGCTGTTCAATGACCCGGCAGACGATTGATCACAGTCGGCAGCGGGCCCGTGAAGCCGCCGGACGAAGATCCGCAACATGAGCCGGCGCGGCGCCTGTGAATGATTGATGTAGACACGGCTACGGCGGCCCACTATCGACAACTGGTCAGTCAGTTGCAGCAGCACAACCATCGCTACTATGTCCTCGACGATCCTTCGGTTCCGGATGCCGAGTACGATCGGTTGATGCATGAGTTGTGCGCGTTAGAGGCACGTTATGCAGATTTAGTCGACGCCGATTCACCCTCGCAACGAGTTGGCGGCATGGCGCTTGCCGAATTCAACCAGGTGGCCCATACACGACCCATGCTGTCGTTGGATAACGCCTTTGATGCAGCGGAATTACAGGAGTTTGGACGCCGCGTCAACGAGCGTTTGGCGCGCCGCGATAGCGTCGCCTATGCCTGTGAGCCGAAGTTAGATGGCGTGGCGATTAGTCTGCTGTATCGCCACGGTATACTCGACAGAGCGGCTACCCGCGGCGATGGTGCAGTGGGTGAAGATATCACTGAAAATGCCAGAACTATTCGTTCGATCCCGCTGCGTTTACAGGGCGATTCGGTGCCGAAATTACTCGAAGTACGCGGTGAAGTCTATATGCCGCGGGATGGCTTTGATCGGTTTAACGCGGCCGCAATTGCCGGTGGCGAGAAGACCTTTGTCAATCCGCGCAATGCCGCAGCGGGCAGTCTGCGCCAGTTAGACCCAAAAATTACCGCAGCTCGACCACTGCAGATGTGCGCCTATGGTGTCGGTGAAATTGACGCGCAATGGCAGCCGCCAACCCACTTAGAGATGCTTCAATATCTCGGTGCATTAGGGTTTATGATCAACCCCCATGTTCATTTGGCGGTCGATATTGATGACTGCGAACAGTACTATCGCGATCTGGCAATCCAGCGTCCCGCACTACCCTATGATATCGATGGCATAGTCTACAAGGTCAATGATTTAGAATTTCAGCGTCGTCTCGGAACCGTTAGACGCTCACCGCGCTGGGCCATCGCTCGAAAGTTTCCCGCCGAAGAGGAGATGACGCAATTAATTGCGGTCGAATTTCAAGTCGGTAGAACCGGCGCCATCACACCGGTAGCTCGCTTACAGCCAGTTTTTGTCGGCGGTGTTACGGTGAGCAATGCGACGCTCCACAATGCTGACGAAATAGCCCGTTTGGATGCGCGCGTTGGCGATATGGTGATTGTCCGCCGTGCCGGCGATGTGATCCCCCAGATAGCCAAAGTGATGGTTGAAAAACGTCCGGTCGATGCCGTTCCGGTGAAGTTTCCCGATTGTTGCCCGGTGTGCCACTCGCCAGTGGAACAGTTGACCGGCGAGGTGGTGGCGCGCTGTACCGGCGGCATGTTTTGTTCGGCGCAGATTAAACAGGCGATAAAGCACTACGCATCGCGCCGTGCCATGGATATCGATGGCTTGGGTGATCGACTGGTGGAGCAACTGGTGGATGCCAAACGTATTCACTCGGTGGTCGATCTGTATAATTTAGACGTTAGCCAGTTGCTACCGCTTGAGCGAATGGCAGCAAAATCGGCGACTAATTTGCTGGTTGCGATCGAGAACAGCAAACAGACCAGCCTTGCAAAATTTTTGTTCGCGCTAGGTATTAGAGAGGTCGGCGAGGGCAGCGCACAAATTCTAGCAAACAGTTTTGGATCGCTAGAGGCGTTAATCGATGCGTCGCCCGAGGCGCTGTTGGAGATCGACGGCATTGGGCCCATAGTTGCGCGGCATATAGGCAATTTTTTCTCTAATCCAGATGCCCTAGCGATCGTGTCAGCGCTGCAAGAATCAGGCGTCATCTGGCCCAATGAGGCGGTCGACCAGCGGGCCGAGCAACCGCTGCACGGCCAAACTTGGGTGCTGACCGGCAGCTTGCAGATTATGAGCCGTGCCGAGGCTAAAGATGCCTTGCTTGGCTTGGGCGCCAAAGTGGCCGGATCGGTATCTGCCAAGACCTCGCAATTGGTGGCTGGACCGGGCGCGGGTTCCAAGCTCCGCAAGGCCGAGAGTTTGGATATTCCGACCATGGACGAGCAGCAATTCATTGAATTTTTGCAAGTGCAGCGCAATTTTTAGGTTGAGTTCCTTGGCTCAATACGACCGACGTTGTTGCAGGACACGGGTGCGGCTATGAAGCAAAAATTTGTTTGGTATTGCTCGATGCTGGCTTGCGCAGCGTTTTTGGTGATGGCGGTCAGACTCTATCGCCTACCCGTTGTTGAACTGTTGAGCAATCTGGCCGGCGTTTTATTGCTGGCCGCGTCAGTCGCCTGCCTATCTTTACTCATGGCGTGGTTGCTTTCCAAATTCCGCCGTGGTGACGACGATGAGTAAAGCGGTATTTTCGTTTACCCACTACCTCGGTGCTATTGGCACCAGTAACATGGCCACCGGTGTGCATACGGTACTTTATCCATGGTTGATCGTCGGCATTCTCGAAGGCTCGCCGAGTGATCTTGGTCTGGCGCAGATGGCGCTGTTGCTGCCGAACCTGTTATTTATTCTTCCCGGCGGGGTGATCTCCGATGGTCGCCATCGAGGCTCCTGGCTCTCGCTGTTATACCTGCTGTATTTGGTGCCACTGGCGCTATTGTTTTGGGCTGTCGCCAGAGGCCATCTAAGCACGGCACTAGTGATCGGTTTCGGGCTGGTGTTTGGCTCGATTACCGCGTTTGTGCAGCCGGCCAGAGAGAGTTTATTGGCCTATACGGACAGCGCAGTGATGCACCAATCGGTGGCCAAGGTGCTGGTGGTTAAATTTATCGCTCAGGGCCTCGGTTTTGCGTTCGCCGGCCTGCTGGGCTATATCGACCTGATGGCGCTGGTTTGGATACAGGTGGGGATGTTTGTCCTGACCGCACTGTTGATACGCCGCAGCCACCCGCGCGTGCCTGAGGAGGAGGACGCTAGGGCTAGCGTTCGCGATCCGTGGGGAGAATTGCACGAGGGCCTGGCACTGTTTCGCGACGATCGCCGGTTGCTGCATCTACTGTATTTGGTGTTTGCCACCGGTGTATTACCTTTTGGCGTATTTTTAGTCGGCATTCCAGTGCTCGCCCACCAAGTTTATGACGGAGGCGCCTTCCTGCTCGCGATGTTGCAAATACTGTTCACTTTGGGTGTGGTAGTGGCCAACTTGGGCGTTATGCGGCAGACTCAAACGTTCATTCGGCCTGGTAAATCAATGATTGTCAGCTTTTTTTGGCGCGGTAGCTTGTTTGCACTGACCGCGTTGAGTGCGAGTTTTTGGTTGCTCTTGCCGACCATTTTTTTGTGGGGTTTTTCGTCTGGATTATCGATGGTTCTCGGACGTACTATTCTTCACAATCAAGTGGCAAAATCTCATCGCGCTCGAGCGGTGTCCGTGTATCAACTGTGCCTTTGCGGCGGCACCCCCGTCGGCGCTTGGCTGTGTGGCGCCGCCATAGAACGATTTGGCGTTACCCAAGCGTTTGTCGGTATCGCGGTTGTGACCATGGCGGTGGCGGCGGTGGCGGCTTTAAAATCGCCGCTTTGGGGGCTGGTAACCGGGGATGGCGCGACGACGGTCGATATCAAGACGTCATAAAGGCAACCAGCGCCGCAGTGACGGCGACATTGAGCGATTCAACACCGCGCTGCATCGGAATACTCAGCCGGTGGTCTGCGCGATTTACAATGCCTGCACTGACGCCCTCAGTCTCGTTGCCCAGCACGTAAATGGTCGGCGCCGTGGGTGAAAAGGCGTCGATATCGCAAGCGGCTCCAGCGTCGAGCACGGCGACGTCATAACCACGTCGCTGGAAATCCAAAAGCGCGCTGTCGAGCTGTTCACAGCGCAAAATGTTGCTCTTAAAAAGCGTGCCGGAGCTGGCTTTGATCACCAGGGGTGATATTTCGGCGCTGCCCTTGGCGGGCAGTAGCAGGCCGTGAACCTTACTGGCGGTCACGCTGCGAATGATCATGCCAAGATTTTGCGGGTTGGTGATTCCATCAAGAGCGATCAAGCGGGTTGCCGAATGCGCGGGGAGTTGATCGATCACCTCGCTGTAGTGGCGATAACCGGGGTGCTCGATATCACAGGCAACCCCTTGATCTTGTTTGCTGTTACGCGAAATATGCGCAAGCTGCGCGCGACTATGATGGCAAATTTCTATGTCCCGACGCTTGGCTAGATTGACTAGCTGTTCTATCACCGCGCTGCTGCGGTTTGAATCGGCGAGATGCAATCGATACACCTTTAATTGCGGATCGCGCAGCACCTCGCTACAAGTATTACGACCATAGACGGTGATCAAATTGTCAAAGAAGGCCTTTTTCTGCTTGTAGGCAATGCTGTCGGGTGGTTTGGGGGCTTGTTTGCGTTGATTCATGGGCGTTTTTACAGTGTTTTATCGGTTTGTAATAGTTTTTCGATGCGCTCAAGTGGCGCACTACCTGCAAGCTTTCCCCGGCGCGCCAGAGCAACGCTTGCAAGTCCCAGAGAACGGAAGACGTCGGGCCAGACCGGCTGGCCGACGGACGAGGTCTGCAAGGCGTTGAGGTGAGCCGCGACGGTGTCGTGGTCGCCGCGAGCGATGGGCCCGGTCAGAGCGCGCTGCGCGGAACTTGCATAGTAGTTCTGCAAGGTTTGCTCTATTAGGGGTCGCAGCGGGCTATCGGTGGGTTCTGGCTGCTCAAGGCCAGCGGCTTGGAGAATATTGTCGCCGATATCGAGTAGCGTCACCAAGTAATTGCAGGACATGACGGCGGCTGCATGATAGAGAACTTTTTGATCGCGATTGATTTCGAAGGGCCGCGCGCCAATGGCGCTAAACAGCGCGCTCAGTTTGGCCAGGGCAGCGCTGTCGCCTTCCATGGCGCACGGTGTGCCATGGAAGGAATCTACCGAGCGCTGCGGTTCTGCGAAGCTGTGCAGCGGATGAAGCGAAGCGCAGGACATTAATGAGCCAGTCAAGATGGTCGAGTCGAGTACACCACTGCAGTGAAATACGAGGTCTCCGGGTCGCAGTATGGCGGTTGCTTGCAAGCTCTTAAAACTCGTCGCTATCGCCTCGTCGGGTGTCGCGATTAGCCAAATGTCGGCTGCTTTCAGTTGCTTGAGATTGTCGACTGGGTCGCCGGTGCCGATAAATTCTACGGCTTGCTGAGAGGATAGCGCGGTGCTATTGAGTATCTGCCCAATCGTTACCTGCTGGGCCAACAGTTTACACAGCGTGCTGCCAAGACGCCCCGCCCCTATACATGACAGCACAGGCGATATCGGCATCTGCACTTAGCTCCGGCTCAGCGCGTCTAGATAGGCGCGCACAGCACTGGGCATGCCGAGCTGTAGCGCGTCGACGGTAAAGGCGTGTCCGATGGAGACTTCCAACAATTGATTGATCGACGCGTAGTGCGCAAGATTGATTAAGTTCAGATCGTGACCGGCATTGACACCCAAACCGAGCGAAGCGGCCAATGTGGCAGCTTCAAGGTGGCGTTGAAAGACGGTTTGTAAGCGCTCGCTACCCCAGGCCTCGGCGTAGGGCCCGGTATACAGCTCGATCCGATCCGCGCCAAGTTCTGCAGCACGGACAATCTGTTTTGGATCAGGCTCCATAAACAAACTGACGCGCACGCCCATGGCTTTGAGTTGAGCAATTATGCTCGCCAATGGGTCGCTGTTTGACGACAGATCAAAGCCGTGATCCGAGGTTAATTGACTATCGCTATCCGGAACGAGGGTGCATTGGTCCGGGGTAGTCTGCTCAACCAGCGCGAGTAGTCCAGGATAGCTTCCGTTGGGCGGGGCCAAGGGATTGCCCTCGATATTGAATTCGACCTGCTCGAGCGGGGTTACCAAATCGGCCAACTCGCGCACGTCGCTGGGTCTTATATGCCGCTGATCGGGTCGTGGGTGAACGGTGATCCCCTGTACTCCGTGATCGATACACAACTGTGCATGCGCGGTGACGCTGGGATAGTTACCCGGCCGTGAATTTCTAAGTAGCGCAATTTTGTTAAGGTTGATGCTGAGTGCGGTCATAAACTGCTCTGCCTGAGCGCCTGTGGACGCCCGCTAAAGGGGTTAGATAGCGCGCCGCATTGCACACCGCTCTGACGGCACGCTTTAACGGATTGGAATAGGACGTTCAAATGAGGGTTCCACGGTGGTGTCGCCGGTGCCGGTGGCGGTCCAGGCGTCGGGGTTGAGCAATTTAGCGGTCAGAATTCGAATGGGCTCGAGTGGAACGTTCTGATAGGGGCCATGATTGCCGGTGCGGACCCGGGCGATGGCGTCGACCACTCGCATCCCCTCAACAACTTTGCCAAACACCGCGTACCCAGCGCGATCACCGCGCATATTAAGCGACGAATTGTTGCGATGATTGATAAAAAATTGGGCTCGAGCGCTATTGGGGTCGTTGGTGCGCGCCATCGCCAGGGTTCCACGTTTGTTTGTCAGGCCGTTAGTGGACTCGTTGGCAATGTTATCGGTATCGGGTTCGCGAGGCGTCATATCAAAACTAAAGCCGCCCGTTTGAATCATAAATCCGCTGATGACGCGATGAAATATGAGGCCGTCATAATGGTGGTTGTTGACTAGTGAAATGAAATTCGCGACGCTAACTGGGGCCCGTTCTGCATAGAGTTCAACGATCATTGTTCCACGTTCGGTGACCAATTCAACTTGCGGATTGTCGGCGTGTGCCGGTATCACCGTGGCGATTGCTATAACGCTTGTAAGCAGCGCCAAAACGCCTTTACGGATTGTTGCATACGGGCGCATTACTGCCATCCAGCGAGGCGTTTTCTGCCGCGTAGTTTGGGAATTAGCACGCTCAATATGGCACCTAAAAATACCGCAAAGGCGCCATATAAGAAGGAGCGATGAAATTCATCGCTATCAAAATCGGTTAACCGTGCTTTTAAAACGTCGTTTTCTTGGGTCAGCAGATGATTCTGTTCCACCAGGGATTGGATTTGATCGTTGAGCATGGTTGGGTCGCCTCCGTTGCCTGCAAACGCATTTAGTTGCGTTTTCAGCGCCTGATACTCGCCGTTGACTTCGCCGAGGTCGGTATCTCGCGACGCAAGTTGTTCGCGCAGTTCGGCCAGTGTGGCCTTCTGCTCAGTATAGCGTTGATCGAGGGCTTTGTAGGCTTGCTCTTTTTCGACCAGCAAAGTGCGTGCAATGGGTTTTTTGGAAACGAAGCGCGCTTGGATCCACCCCCGTTGATCGAGATCGGTGCGAATGCGCGCCCAGTCGTCCTGGATGCTCAGAACGGTGAGTGGGGTACCGCTCTTCAACCCATTGTGAACGACTCGTCCGTCGGTACGTGGTAGGCTTCTTATCGGCACGTAAAATTTGTCGCTGACATAGCCACGCTCGGGTTCTTGCACCTCGGGCACAACATCTTCGACGGCTGCTGGGGCAGATGTTTCGCTCGCTACCGTGGGCGCCGTTTGACGGTTATCGGTTTGGCTTGGCCCCGGTGTATTGGCTTGGTCAGCGTCGGCTGGATTTGCTTGTTGACGCGGGTCGGTGAGTGCCGCATTATCGGGCGTCGCCACCTGCCCCAACGCGCGCTCGGCAGCGCTGTCAAGTTGCGTGGTTGGCGTGCTCGCTGGAGGATTTTCCTCGGCGAGCTTGCTGCGCTCGACCATCTCGTCAAAGCTAGCGTCGTCTGGAAAAGATTCGGTTTCCTGAGCCACTGCCCCCGCGTGGAGCGTTGCTGCCAGTATTCCCAGAGCTAAATGTATGTGCCGCATGTAAGTTTTCCGAAGTTAAATTTCGATTCGCGATGATACCCTTACCGAGCGCAAAAGATAACTGGTAGCGGTATAATCGGCTAGGGGAGGACGTTTTTAAACGGTTTAACCTCTATTTTACTGTATACGCCCGCGGTGCGATAGGGATCAGCCTTGGTCTAGGCGCGCGCTTCGTCAATCGATGTCAAGTCGGCGATGATCAAGCGGCCGGTAAAGCCCGCGTCGCCCGATTCGATGTTATCGATGGCCGGGTAGGGTAGGGTACGGCCACTAGCAGTTGGCCAAGATCCTTGCGTTGCTGCGCTCGCTTTAAGTGCTCCGCTCTGGCGGTTGAGCGCAATGCACCCGTGTCAGTATGGCTTTGGCAATTGATTGCGTATCACATGGTTCAAGACGCCTGGTTATTTTTCAATAGGTCTTCCCAGGGTAGACCCGTCAGACGGGTCATTCCGCGCACTAGGTAAAAAAGATTGGCAATCAGGATGATCATCGACGGCAGCACTATCACCGGGAAACTAAGAAACTGCATGGTGCCCAGTTGCTCGTTAAACGCAACCGTACCCGGAGTGGCGGTTAAAAGTGCTTTGGCGAGGCCGTAGTTGAGGATCGAAGACAGTAAAAAACCGCCGGCTAAAATCCACGAGCCGTTCACCAAAAGACGGTTAAATTCGTCAGTTCGCCCGTTTTTCTCGAGCGCTGCAGCAACTTTATCGACTTCAAACAGGGTGTCGTTGAGCATCAGCATGCGGATAACCGGCTTCGATGTCTTCAGTGATAGCAGTGTCGCGAGACCGAACAGTCCCGGGATTGCCGCCTCCTTGATGGCGATGTAAGAGGCATCCAATTCGAGTAAATTAACGCCGCCAGTGAACAGCACACTGACGATTCCAAGGGCGGAGAAAAAATTGTATTTGCCGCGCGTCATAAAGTCACGCACGCCGTAACTGACTGGAAATAAAACCGCCAACACAATGGCGAACTTGATGCCCAGGTACTGGTCATCGCTAAGGGCAATAAGTATGCCGTTGGGTATTAGCAAGTTAAATAGCAGATTGAGCCAGAGGCTCTCCGCAGGGACGCTGTCGGACTGCGTCTCGATCTTGGTATACCCATCGCTGTCGGGATTGGGATAATTCATAGGTGCGTGTTTGCTCAGCCGATTAGTAGAGGTTGTTTCGTCAGTCGGTTTTTAGTCGGGGCGCAGTGTAACTTTTTTGGCGGGGTTTGATAATAGTCTGCGGAAATTACCAAACATGGATTACACGCACTTTGCCCTTGTTAATGTCACCGCGGAGCCACCATTGTCGGTGAGCTTG
>CAJIZO010000008.1 GCA_905181995.1 Flavobacteriaceae bacterium TMED48 | reverse complement strand
TGGCGGTGCCGTCAAAATCTTTTTCGCCATACCAACTGTAGTCTTGATAGCCATTCAATATTTTAATCTGTAGCGCCGGCAAGTCTATGCTGAGGGTTGAATGATAAGTGCGCTGATCGTCGATGCCTACGAAGCCGATTATGTCGGAGCTAATGTCAAACGGATCGGCGGGCGCTTCACTCAGGGGTGAAAACAACTCGGGATTGATCACTAATTCGCCGAGCTTCGAGGGTGCGCCGGGCTCGTTGCGGTAGCCGTCGAGCTTGCTAAGATTGAGCGTTTCATTGTCGAATCGGGCGCTGAAGTAGCGCATATGCCAATTAATATTGTCGGTGAAATCGACGTCTAGCTGGGCTTCAATATAGTCAGAATCGGTACCCTTGGGATCTGCACCTGAGCGGTTGGTAAAAAAGCTGTCTTGTTGTAAGTTGGAATAGTGCAGCAGATAACCGACTCTATCGTTGATCGGCCCGCTGGAGGTAATGTCGACGTTAGACATGCCATAATTACCCGCTCGCAGGCGCACGATATTTTCAGATGCCTCGCCGGGCTTTTTAGCCACCACGTTAATCGCGCCACCGGTGGTATTGCGGCCAAAGAGGGTGCCCTGTGGGCCGCGCAATACCTCGATGCGGGCGATGCGGTCAAAGGAGCCACTCAATACACCGGCCTCGGTGGTGTAAAACCCATTGTTATAGATTCCGACGCCCGGATCGGTGCCTGTGCTGCTGGTTTCACGGCCGATTCCGCGCAGATAAATACGATTACCCTCGCCGCCACCGGCGCTTTCTTGGTAGGACATGTTGGGCGTAAAGTTAGCAATATCTTGCTGCGAATAGATCCCCAGGTCTCTGAGTTGGTCAGAACTGATGGCGGTAATGGCAATCGGCGTTTCTTGCACCGAAGATTCACGCTTTTCCGCGGTGATGATGATCTCTTCTAGCATCGATACGTTGTTGTCTGTCGCTGATACCGCAGGACTCACGGCGATACTGATCGCGCTTAAAAGCGCCCATGTCGGTGGTAGATTACGCATGTTTGAACCCCCATTGTTTTTTATAATAGTGCTGCACTGTTTGGCTGCATATTTGCTCTTAACAAGAATCATAGCGAAAATATCACCATAAAACCTGCTAGTCAACAGGTTTTATGGTGATTATAAAGATCGCATACATTTATTTTTAGAATAAGTTGTTCGACAATCATAGATATGGATGATCGGAAGGCTTATACTTTAACTCTACAGAGAAGATCGACGATGGATGATGCACCAACAGCACCAGTTAACAATGGCCGAGTGCGTCGCGTTCAAGAGCGCACGGAAGTGGCGCGTGGGAGTTTAGTCGCCGCGGGTATTCCGTTGTTTTCAGAGCGCGGTTTTGACGCTGTATCGGTGCGCGATGTTGAAATAGCCGCCGATGTAAAACGCGGCATGTTAGCCTATCATTTTGGCGATAAAGAAACTTTTTGGAAGGCCGTGGCGGATGCGACCTTTGAGCAAATAGAGCGTCAACGGGATATTCGTTTGGACGTCCTCAAAGATATTTCCGAGCGCGAGGGATTGGCGCTGATTATTCGTTTTCACGTACGATTTTACGCCCAACACCCCGAATTAAGTCGGCTGATGAGTCAGGAGGCGCGCCAGGATAGCTGGCGTATCGATTATCTGGTCGATAACCACATCAGATCGGGTAGCGCCAAGCTAGAGCCGTACGTTAGAAAAAATCTCAAGCTAAATGCGCGTGAATATGCCCATTGGTACTACATTATGATCAGTGCCAGTGCCACGATCTTTTCGTTCGAGCCCGAATGTAAACGCCTGTTTGGTTTTAATCCCCGCCAGGAGAGCGTTATCGAGACCCACGCTGACCTCATTGTGACGATGCTATTGGGGCCGGCGGTAGAGCCAACCGCCTAGTCGAAATGGGCAGTCTGATAGACGTTTGAATGGGTCTTTTAATTATGCGATTAGCGCTTTGATGCGCGCTGTTGCGCTAGTCCAACCGCTTTTTAGGTCCTCACCGACGCAATACAGCGCGGGCACCAGTAGCAAGGTGACAAACAGCGCGAACAGCACGCCAAACGCCAGTGCAAGGCCGGCTGGTTTTAAAAATTGTGCATCGATAGAACGCTCGGCCATGAGTGGCATCAGCCCGACAAAGGTGGTCACCGAGGTCAGTAATATTGGGCGAAAGCGTTGCACGGTCGATTCGGCTACCGCTTCTAGCGCTGATAGCCCCTGTTCTCTGAGTTTGCCTATGCGGTCCACCAAAACCAGGTTGTCGTTGACCACCACGCCTGCGGCTGCGCCGATACCAAAATATGAGTACATCGATACCGACATGTCGAAAAGAAGATGCCCGTAAATGGCGCCCGTAAATGAAAATGGGATGGCGGTCATGACAAGCAGTGGTAAAAAATAGGACCCAAATGCGATCGCGATCAGGGCATACATCGAAAACAGGGCGATGGTATAGAGCGACCTTATTTCACTGAAAAAATCTTCCTCTTTTCCCAAGCGTCCGTCCTTGCTGAGCAATAGTCCGGGGTGGCGCGCTGTCAAATCTTCAAGGAAATTATCAGTGATATCGCTGTCGATATCGTCGGAGCGCTCGTCGTCGACTCTGGCAGAGACGCGCGCCATGCGCATTCCGTCGCGTCGCTTAATGCGCTGCACGCCGGTGGCGAGGCTGACATTGACGACCGACATCAGCGGGAGTTCTCGGCCATCGTTGGTGCGAACTCTAAAGCTGCTGAGGCTTTTCAGGTTACTACGCAGTGTTTGCGGATACCTGACCATTACTTTGGTGTCGCCATACTCTCGCGGCAGCCTTTGAACTTCTTCACCGTAGTATGCCTGGCGAACTTGGTAGGATATCTCTGCTAGAGTGATGCCAAGTTTTTCAGCCCCTGGCAACAGCGCTAGATGCAATTCATCCACCTCACCGCGAAGGTTGTCGCGGGTAAAAAAGATGCCCTCATAGCTATTTAGGCGAGCTTGCAGTTCTTTACTGGCGGCGCGCAAAACCGCCATATCTGGATGGCGCAGTAAATAACTGAGTTGAGGATCGTTATCGCTCAAAGTGTAGTTAAATTGGATCCGATCGGCCTCGGGCATCTCGCCGACCAACTCACGAAAGCGTTCTGCTACCTCTGAGGTTGACAGGTCGCGTGTCTCTGGTGGTACCAATTTAACCCCAGCAAATACCTTGCCACGCTGTGCCACGCTGAACCATCCCTCGATCAATTTACCGGAGCGGCCATTTTCCGAAGCCATTGATTCCACCTCGTCGATCAACTGCAGTTCTGCGGCCTCGAGTTTCTGCATCACGTCCAGCGATCGCGTAAAGGGTGTGCCGGCGGGCAGGTCGACATCAATCCAGATTTGCTCGCCTTCTACCTCGGGGGCAAAGCTTGATGCGACCCAGCCGTTGTTGAATATGCCTAGGCTGATTAGCAATAAGGCCGCAAAGGTCGCCACTGTGGCATAGCGATTTTCTAGAATGTTTCCGACCCAGTGACGATAGCGGGTGTCCGCGAAGCCGGAGATCGATAGGGCGATGTTGTTTTGAAATGTCGCAAGGCGCCCGAGTTGCGTTCGGTCTCGGGGGCGAAGTTTTCTGAGGTGTGACGGAAGAATAAAAAAAGCCTCGATCAATGAAATACTCAAAGCGACGGTAATCACGATCGATAGTTGTCGGGTCAATTGTGCAGCGGCTCCAGATAAAAAGAACCAAGGGGCAAACACGATCATGGTGGTGAGAACCGCAAAAATAACCGGCTTTGCCACCAGTGCTGCGCCCTCAATAGCGCCTTTTGTGCCGCCGCCCAATCGCTGAGTTTGTTCGTGGATACTCTCGCCAATCACTATCGCATCATCAACGACAATACCCAGTACCAACAAAAAGCCGAAGGTCGATATGATATTGAGCGATACGCCAGTCGGCGGCAGTAGCGCAAAGGTACCCATAAATGCAATGCCAATACCCACCGTCACCCAGACCGCTACCGCCGGCCTGAGGGTTAAAATAAGCAACAGAAAAACCAAGCCCAGGCCGAGGTAAGCAGATTTTCCGATGGTCGCCATTCGGGCTTTGTAGATGTCTGCATTGTCCTGCCACAAGGTCAAACTGATGCCTGTTGGTAGGGTCTTTTCGCGCTCCGCCATCCACGCACGCACTGAGTCAGATAGTTTGACCACTTGCATGTTGTCGGTGCCCTTAACTTGAATTATGCCAGCGCGCTCGCCAGCTATCCTGGCTATAACATCGTTATCCTCGAAACCGTCGATCACGCGCGCCACATCGCCGACGCGAATACTACCGCCGTCGGGGTTTTGGACGATGACGATCTGTTCGAAATCAATCTCTGTGTCTGCCAAGTTTCGAGCTCTGAGTCGCACATCGCCGGTTTCTGTTCGCACTCGGCCGGACGACAGATTAATGGAATTGTTGCGAATCGCGGTTGCTACCTGCGAAAAACTGACGGCGTAGCGCTGCATCGCGCTTTCTGACAATTCAATCGTAACCTGCTCGCGATTCTCAAACATCAGATCAACAATGGATACGAAGGGCAACGCGGCGATTTCGTTGCGCAGGTCGTGGGTCAGTCTGGATAAAGCCCGCTCGGAAACGTCGCCATGTACCGCGATCGACATGATGTCCGGACGAAAGATAAGGCGTTGAACGGAGGGAGGCTCGATATCTCTGGGCAGAGAATTGACGCCGTCAACCGCGTTTTTGACTTCGTTGATAAAGGTCTCGGTATCGACACCGACTTTACTTTCTACATTTATATCGGCGAACCCTTCTGACGCGGTTGCCCACACGCGCTTGATCGAACCGATATTTTTCAATGCCTCCTCGATCCGAAATACAACCTGTTCTTCGATCTCTTGAGGCGCGGCGCCGGGCCAGACGACGGAAATGGTAGCCATATCGGGTTCAACCGTCGGGAATGCCTCGCGCTCGACGGTTAAAAACCCCAAGGCGCCCGACAGCAAGATCCCTACCATGAGTAAATTGGCAGCCACAGGATTATACGCCCACCAACTAATTATTGAGCGCATACCTCAAGCTCCCAAGGTGTTGGTAGGGTCTTCACTCCGCATGGATGACTTATCTTGCTGGATTATTTCCAGCGGCATGCCTTCGGTCGCATTGCGGATCGACGATCGTATGACGAGTTCGCCGACCTCTAAACCTGCGCCTATAACGACTTCGGTATCGCTACTGTAGGCGACCTCAACGCATCTTATTTCCAGTGTCCTCTCTTTACCTAGCACGTAAACCAAGTTACCCGCGCGGAGCGCGGCGCGCGAGATAACGGGTACGTTCTCAAGCGTGGGGCCAGCGATTTTTGCACTAACAAATAATCCCACCGCCAGCGGCATACCCGTTTTTGACGCGCCCTGGCCATACGGATTTGCGACCTGAGCGGTGCCAAATAGCATGCGGGTCGAAGGGTCTACGGCAGCGTCGAGTCGCTGCAGGCTTCCGAGCCACCGATGTTGATGATTGGCCAGTGTGGAGGTGATGCTGACTAACCGCGCATTATCAGAGTCGGCAATAAAGCCAATCGGCAGATCCAGCGTGGCGATCTGAGCATCGTTTAATGGCAGGCGTATCTGTACTATGTCGTCGGCGAAGGCTCGACCGATCAGACGGCCGGGCGTCACGTATTGTCCGAGTGCGACTGCGGTGTCGACGATACGGCCATTGAATGGTAGGCTGATTCGCGTCCGCGCAAGGTTTAAACGCGCTCGCGTAAGGTCCGCCTTGGCTGCTCTCACGTTTGCTTGGGCTTGAGCGACCTGCGGCTTTTTCAGTGCCAAGTCAGAAGCCTTAGTTTCGTTGCGCAATTGGTACCGTGCAACATCAGCGTCGGCATTGGCCTGCAGGACCAAAACCTCTGCGCTTGCCTGCCGCGCCTCGGCTGCACTGACCGCGGCGTGGTAGTCAGACTGTTCAATCGACACCAATGGCACGCCCGATTTAACTTTGCCGCCCTCGACAAACTCGCTGGACACTGAGGCCACTCTCCCAGACACTTGGGAAATGATTTCTACTTGGGTTTTGGCCCTTACCTCCCCTTGGGTGGTCACTGATGTATCTACGCTGGCATACCGCACTGGTTCTACAAAAACTCCGATGGCTCTGCGTGCTTCATCGGACTTTGGTGGATCTGGCTTTAGATCGGTAAGCAGTTGATAGGCTCCCAATCCTGCGGCAATAATAACGATTGGGATGGCGATTTTTTTGTATCTTTGGTTCACAAATCATGTCCTGATAAGAAAAACTAGATTGTCTACATTACAGTAGCGTGGACCTGTGTGAGTAGCAGCCATCGCCCGCCTCGTTTTTGATACCGGATACTGCACTAACGCTTGCATCAATACTGCCTAGTAACGAGCCAGCGGGTGTTGGATATTTTAAACCTAAATTCATTATATCCATTAATAGGTTGGCGCGGCATCTATAAACGTTGAATTACACGCTTTTTACTCATTTGCCAAAATATTTTACCCCATTATTTTACAAATATTGGCCTCACCAAACCTTAGATTTTGTAGACATTATAGGCCCTGGAAATGGTTGTTTAGGCCAAGCTTATAATGCCCTATGCCGCTGAGCGTAGGGCGACACATCGATTTTTCGAGTCGAGTGTCAGTATCACAGTGGGCCAGCCGAGCTGCCCGCGTGCAACACCTCAATCAACATGATAGCGTTTCATTAAATGATCCGAATTGATTCAACTAAAGGAGCCATATGGCGCTGTTCGGTGCCGTCTAGGGATCGGATAGTGAGTAGTAAAATAGCTATAAAAACGCTAAGGTGACGGATAATGGTTGCCCGACGCAACGACCATAAGTCTGCGGTTTTTACGCGTGCAGTGGACTTTTTCGCGTGAAGCTGTGTTGGGCATCGACCGCGAATGGTGTGGATTGACTGGGCGTCAATGATCGTTGCACCGTTGCCGGCAATCTTGCCGGTCACGCCGGCTTAGCCGATTCCG
>CAJIZO010000007.1 GCA_905181995.1 Flavobacteriaceae bacterium TMED48 | reverse complement strand
GTGGCCCTCGCCCGGCAAAAAATATTCAATTTATAGGTTCGCCGACAGGCTGGGATGCATCTAAAAACCATCCTGCGCCACGGCGTCAGTTCTTCATCATTCTTTCCGAAAATTAACAGGGGACGCTACCCTTTAATTGAAGCGTTAAGGAGCAAAAAAGCCACAAGGCAATAATTTCGTCTACACTTTAAACACATTACACCGAAAAGGATTTTGGTCTTGCATATGCGGCACTTCTCTCTAATCAATTCCCTTTCTCACTCAGCCCTTGGTGCTGTGCTAGGTTGCGTGGTTTCACCTTTGTGGGCCGTGGGCCTGTCAGGCAAACCCAACATCGTGCGCCCTAACAAGTCGCTGAATGCCGCCTTCGGCTTTGCAGCCCACTGCGTGGGCCGCCGGTTAGCTTGGCGCTATGCTCAATAAAACCAATAAAGGATTAAATTATGAAAGCTCTTGGAATCATCGCAATGATCTTTGCCATCATATCGATATTTGTCCCTGTTGTGGGTCCCTACCTTACAATTTTGTGCGCACTTCTAGCGGCTTTTGCGGGTGGCCCTGGCCTGACGTTTGGTGCAGTTGCAATTGGTGTCAATCTTCTTAATGTTTCGTTTCTTTCACCATCGCTTTGGTTAATGGCCGGAGCTGCCGCAGCAGAAACCCAAGGAAGCGGTTCAGATATCCTTTTAGGCATGGGGGTAATGTTCATTGGAGTTCAAATTGTTGCAGCTATAGTGCTTATGATTGTTCATTCAGCGTGGAAGAAACGGCAGACACCGGCGCAAGCACAAGCCTAACAAGTTGCGCAACCATCGTTCCGGCCAAAAAGCGGCCTCCACTGCACAGCCCAAAGCGTGCTTCGCACTGGGCCGCCCATTAGCTCCGCGCTATAACTCCGCGAGCTTTATACATTTTAAAATACCGCTGTTGTTACTCGTATTTTTAGTCGGCGCCCTTGGTTGTGCACCAACGTACGTGGATCAGAAAGCAGCTAACGCACTTTCAGTTTTTAGTATAAAAATTGGTTTCTTTGATGTGTAGCGCTTGCCCTCTAGTTCTGGTGCTTCGCTAAAGCATGATGACGTTATTTCTTTTGCAATTGCGGCTGGCGCGCTGTGCGTTGCAAAGCTTGAGTCAAAATTGACCCGCATTTTGGCCAAAATATTCGGTCGCCGTTATTCAAATATTGGGCTGTACGAACTCAAAAGGATGGGAGTTAGAGTTGGTTAAACATGTAACCACTTAAATGTTGTAACACATTTGCCCAGACTGACGCATTCTGCTCCGGGTTTTTATGCGTAAGTCGCAGGCTCTATTTTTTTCATAAGGCTTTTTTATACATAAGGCTTTGAACATTACCTTTTAATATTTAAATACAAAATTTAACTTTAAAATAGAGGATACGCAAATGAACATACTTTTAAAAAAACTGTTTAACTTAATTTTTCTAGTCGCTTTAGCCGGGCTTAGTGTAGCCGGGTACGCTGCTGACAGCATCGAAAAACCTGAGGCTAAGAGCGCAGTAACAGCCGATCTTTTGACCTATGATAGGCTTTACACGGGCGACGACGGACACACCCATTTTGACCAAACAACAGTTAACTACACGTTAATAAAATATGCCAAAGATACCCCTGCGGTATGGGTCGAAAGCGGTGGCCCTCGCCCGGCAAAAAATATTCAATTTATAGGTTCGCCGACAGGCTGGGATGCATCTAAAAACCATCCTGCGCCACGGCGTCAGTTCTTCATCATTCTTTCCGGGATTGTAGCTTTTACCGCATCTGATGGTGAGACTAGACACTATCAAGCCGGCGACGTTTTATTGCTAGAGGATGTCAGCGGTATCGGGCATGCGTCTTATACCGTCAGCCAAACTGCCTGCTTGGTGGCGGCTATTCCATTAGCCGATTAACATAAAAGTCGTTGATCAATGGCGCCATGATCAATGGGCGAGAGTCGATGGGTTTTTAACGCGGCCGATCAATAAAACCACAGCCGCATAATGTCGACTACGCTTTAAGCACAACGCACCGAAAAGGATTTTGGTTTTGCAGATGCTGCAGGTCGCTCTTGCAATATCCCTTTCACGCTCAACCCTGCGTTGTGCGCAAGGCCGTGGCTAGGTTGCCTGGTCTTATCTATAGGGTTTGCTGGCCCGTCGGGCACACCCGCCACCGCGCTGCTTAACCCGTGGCTGAATGCCACCCGCCTCTTAGGTTGGGCCGGGCTGGATTGGGCTGGATTGGGTTGGGTTGGGTTGGGAGCAGATAACCGGCCATTGTTGAGGCCACATCTAATCGTCGTGTTGGGGCTGTGCTCGCGCAGATGCCCCAAAGGAGACGAAGACTGCGCCGCAAAATAGCCAAAAAAACGCGCGTTCAAAGATCGCCGCTAGCTAACCGTCAAACGCGCAGCGCGCTACATATACAGCTGTCGGTACCAGTCGTTGACGTCATCGCCCGTTGTCAGCCAAACGTCATCGTGCTTGGCTATGTACTCAAAGGCGCGTTTCAGGTGCTTGAACTTGTTTGGCTGGCCAACAAGAAAAGTATGCAGGCAAATCGGCATACAGCGAGCGTTAGTGGCCCCTTCTTCATACAACACGTCAAACTGATCGATAATCATGTCGCCGAACGCTTCTGACGACACACCGCAATTCATAAATGCCGGAATATCGTTCAACTCCAAGGTGTAAGGCACTGATATCAATTTGTTTTTTGGCGTATTAAACCTGCAAGGTTGATCGTCATGGGTGTAGTCGCAAAGGTACTCCACACCATATTCCTCCAACAACCGCGGGGTGTTGTCGGTGTGGGTGAGAAAGGGCGACAGCCAACCTTTAGTTTTCCGCCCCAGCGCTTTCTCCATCGACGTTAGCACAGTCTCTAACACGATCCGCTCCTGTTCCTCGCTGAGCATGCGCAATGAGCCGTCGGGCTCGCGCACGTTGCCAATCCAATTGGCCGGCGCATTATTGATGCCGTGGCCAATCCAGGCCCAGTTGCGTTTTTGGCCCTCTTCGATAATCCGTGGGTACTCATGAATGATATCGCTGTTCAGACAGACCGTACCGCGCATGCCAAGATCGTCCATCATATCCATCATTCGGTAAAGTCCAACGCGATTGCCATAATCTCGCCAACCATAATTCAGCGAGTCAGGCGTAAAGCCCAAGGTGCCGGGGACTAAGGCTGTACCGGGTATATCCGCGGGAAAGTGTTCAATATTTACGTAGGGCATGACTGCTACCCGCTTGCCTTCGGGTAGCTTAAAGGGCTCTCGATCGATAATAGGTATATAGTCAAAATGGGGTGACTGAGTTAGATCTGTCATACTCTTCTCCGTTGGTATTTTCAGGGTACAGCGCTTTGCCAGGTTAGATCCCGGTCTAATCACATTCTAATTATACGCCGTTGAGATAGTCAAGCACTCGACTCACACGGACAACTGCGCCGGATGTAACATGGATCGATCGCGGCGTGGCAGCACGGGTTGTTTTATGGCGGTCGCCCAGTGTGCAAACCCAAGAGCAAAAGCCCTCGTCAACCGCATGCACTGCCAACGCCTTTTTCGTGCGCCTGCACCCTGCCGACGGCAAACGCTTTAAATAGAGCATAAAACCCAAGGTTTGGCGCGCCGACAATCAAGCTGCATGCCCCCCGGCGGGGTCCAAAAATAGGCTCGCCGGCGTGTCGAAAAGCCCAACCGAGCACCCCTTTGGTATCGGTTGTCGGTTATTATAGGTGTCGTAAAATGTTCCTCGTGTTGGCTATACCAACGCTTTTCAAGGTTCATTTTTGCTTATTACAACGCACAAAATTAAAAAAATTGTAAATATACATTTTTGGTTTAACATTGGTGTTGGTTCATCCTTAAAGTTCCGCTAAAAATAACCATAACGTTTACTGCGTAAACCGAACTTAATGCAACAGGAGCCAGTATGAGAGACGTCATAGTGTCTGGGATAGGCATGACCCATTTTGGTAAATTTCTCGACCGTGGCCTCAAATCACTTTCCGAAGAAGCTGTCGCCGCAGCGCTCAAAGATGCCGGCGTGGTTCCCGATCAAGTCGAACAAGTGGTTTTCGGTAACGCTGCCGCGGGCGTTGTAACCGGCCAAGAAATGATTCGCGCGCAATCCGCGCTGCGCAATACTGGGCTCGGCGGCGCGCCGATGTTCAACGTCGAAAATGCCTGCGCTTCAAGCAGCTCTGGTTTTCATTTAGGCTGGCTAATGATCGCCAGCGGTCAGGCAGAGTGCGTCATCGTGGTCGGCACTGAAAAGCTCACCCACCAAGACAAAGCGGTCTCCTTCGGTGCCTTCGCCGGAGCCGTTGATATCGAAGAGCCCCTACCAGAGGGTTTTAAAGAGGGTTCTGGCTCGCTGTTTATGGATATTTACGCGGTCAAGGCCCGCAACTGGCTGATCAGTAATGGCGGCAGCCCAGAAGACTTTGCCCGCGTGGTGGTAAAAAGCCGTCATGCCGGCAGTCTCAACCCGATTGCCCAGTTCCGCAAAAACACCAGCATCGAAGAGGTGCTGCAAAGCCGGCTGGTGTCCGACCCACTCACGCTCTTTATGTGCTCGTCGATCGGCGATGGCTCCGCCGCCATAGTGCTCACCTCCGAGGCATTTGCCAGCCAGCTCGAGACACCCAACATCCGCGTGCGCGCATCCGCTGTTGTCTCGGCTAAAAGCCATGGCGATCGCGAGCTGGTTGCCGTAACGGCGGCTAACAAAGCCTATGAGATGGCCGGCTTGGGGCCAGAGGACCTCGACGTTGTCGAACTTCACGACGCCACCGCCCCGGCCGAATTGTTCCATTACGAAAATCTCGGCCTGTGCGATGCCGGCGAGGCCGTCGCGCTGATCCGCTCGGGTGATACAGCGATCGGCGGGCGTATCCCAGTCAATCCCAGTGGCGGTCTTATGAGCCGTGGCCATCCGATCGGCGCAACCGGCGCAGGTCAGATCGTAGAGTTGGTACAGCACCTTCGGGGCACCGCGGGTGCCCGACAAACCGAAGGCGCAAAGGTTGCTCTGGCAGAAAACAACGGCGGTCAACTGGCAGGTGACTCGGCGCTTGCGGTGGTTACTATTTTATCGGTTTGAGGAGAACTCTATGACAGATCGTGTTGCAGTCGTCACCGGAGGAGTGCGCGGCATTGGCCTTGGGGTGGTGCGAGTGCTGTTGGCAAAGGGCCATCGCTTGGCCATCTGGGACCGCGATAATGACGCGCTCGCCGCCCTGCCGAAAACCCTTGGGGTCGAGGCTGATCGCGTTATCGCGCAGGCCGTCGACGTAACCGACAAAGACGCCGTGGTCAATGCCACAGCAGAGATCGCTAAACGTTGGAAAACGCCAGACATTCTCGTTAACAACGCCGGAATCACTCGCGACAAACGCATCGTCAACATGCAAGAAGAAGACTGGGATCTGGTCTTAGACGTCAACCTTAAGTCGATGTTCTTGTGCTGTAAGGCGGTGATCCCCGGTATGATTGACGGCGGCTTTGGTCGCATCGTCAACATCTCATCGCGCGCCTGGCTCGGCGGTTTTGGTCAGGTCAACTATTCAGCCTCTAAGGGTGGTGCGGTCAGTCTTACGCGGACCTTGGCCATCGAACTCGCACGCAAGGGGATCACGGTAAACGCTATCGCTCCGGGCATTGTCGATACGCCACTGATCCAGAGCTATACCGACGAGCAGCGCCAGCGCTTGGAAAAATCTGTACCCATGGGTCGCATCGGTCAGGTTGAAGACGTTGCAGGCACCGTTGGTTTTCTTGCCGATGAGGCCAATTCCTACGTCACCGGGCAGTTGATCTATGTCTGTGGGGGCCGTTCGCTATCGAGCCCAAGCGTTTAACACCAAGAGCAGGACAAGGTAATGTCAATGATTAACTACCAAAAAAAGGGCTCCATCGGCATCGTTGAACTCGATGATCCGGCTGCCTTAAACGCGCTCACACCCAAGGGTCTGGTGGATCTGCGCAACGCACTCGCTGCCTGCCAAGACGATGATGGCGTGCGGGTGATCATTTTAACCGGTGCCGGTGACAAAGCTTTTTGCGCGGGCGCCAACCTCAAAAAAACCTTTCCACCAGCGCACAGCTTTGCCAAAGGCGCGTTGTCCAGCAAGGCGGTTGACGCTGAAAACGGCGGATACACGCGTCTTATGGACTTGAGCGATCTTGGTATTTGGAAACCTATGATCGCGGCAATCAACGGCTACTGCTTGGGTGGCGGCTTAGAATTGGCGCTGCAATGTGATCTGCGCATCGCCTCTAGTGGTGCCTCTTTCGCGTTGCCCGAAGTCAAGGTGGGCAGCGTTCCCGCGGTGGGCGGCGTGCAGGCATTGATCCGCGCTATTGCCCCCGCGCATGCGATGAAGCTGGCATTGACGGGCGATCGCATCGACGCCGAAACGGCGTGCTCGCTGGGCCTGGTTAGCGACGTCTATGCGCCCGACGCGCTCATCGACGAAGCTCTTGCAATCGCCCAACGCATCGCTGCAAACGCACCGCTCGCGGTGCAGAGCGTCAAAAAGCTCGCGCTTGAAACCAGCCACCTCGCGCCCGCCGATTATATCGCCCAGTCCAACGCCACATGGGGCTTATTGCGCGATACCACAGACCGGATTGAAGGACGAATGGCGTTCGCTGAAAAGCGCAAACCGAAATTTACCGGGCACTGAACCACGCCAATTTTCGCAGCTCCGATTTTTACAGAAGAAACCGCACCCATCAATAAATCCGCTACCGATCGGCCGCGGGGTCTAGCCCTGCCACCACGCGCCTATATGCCGCGACTGCACGCCGCGAATTGGCTAAAATGCCACAACCCACTACCTTCGCGCAACAGCCTCTTCCCCTATACCCGATCGGGATACGGCTGGCGAGAACCGCCAACCGTGCGCGGTCATTCGACTCACTAGTGCGCGTCAAGAAAACCGTGCAAGATTTCGTTGAAGGCGATTTTTTCTTGCTTGCCCGCCACTACGTGTGCCACATCGGGCATAGTCACGCCGATCACATTGG
>CAJIZO010000006.1 GCA_905181995.1 Flavobacteriaceae bacterium TMED48 | reverse complement strand
GATAAATGTCATGCAAATCGTTCTCTGTTTGGTGCTCTGGGTGGCTCGCCTAAGACGTTGTTTACGCGGGTATAGAAGTCTTGTGCCCGCAATCTGCGCGGCATTATAGCAGGTGAATAAAGCCTGTGTAGGACTCTATTAATGATATTTTGATCTATATTATACCGCTTTATTGGCGCGCATTTTTTAGCTGGTAGAGTACTTCTAACGCCTCTTTAGGCGACATTTCATCTGGCTGTAGGCTGTCGAGTATCTGTCCTAACTGAGTATTTACCGGTGGCGCAAAGAGTTCTGGTTGACGCGGCGTGTCAGGCGTTGGCGAGCTGCTCTGGCTGGTTTGGCTGGCGGATTCTAAGGTCGCTAATTCGATCCGTGCACGGGCGATCACCGCCGCCGGTATGCCGGCTAGTTTGGCCACCTGAATACCGTAGCTCTTGCTGGCGGGGCCCTCTTGGATGCTGTGTAAAAACACCAAATCGTCGCCGTATTCGGTGGCGTCTAGATGTAAGTTAATGGCGCCATCAACTTGTTCGGGTAGTCGCGTTAGCTCAAAATAGTGGGTGGCAAACAGCGTCATTGCGTGCACTTTTTCTGCGAGATGATAGGCGCAGGCCCAAGCCAGCGAAAGCCCGTCAAAGGTACTGGTGCCGCGACCCACTTCATCCATCAGTACCAGGCTTCGGTCGCTGGCGTTGTTGAGAATGTTAGCGGTTTCGGTCATTTCGACCATAAACGTGGAGCGCCCGCCGGCGAGATCGTCAGACGATCCAATGCGGGTGAATATGCGATCAACAAGGCCGATGGTGGCGCTTTGCGCGGGCACGTAGCTGCCAATTTGGGCGAGTAAAACGATCAGCGCGGCCTGGCGCATGTAGGTCGATTTACCGCCCATATTTGGTCCGGTGATAATCAGCATCTGTCGCGAACTGTTCATAATTAGGTCGTTGGCGACAAAGGGTTCGCTCAATACTTGTTCGACCACTGGGTGGCGGCCGGCGCGAATGTCGATGCCGGGTGCGTTTTGCAGCGTTGGCCGGTTGAGTTTGAGGGCGTGGGCGCGCTCGGCCAGCGTCGCCAAAACGTCCAGCTCTGCGACGGCAGTGGCGCAGTTTTGCAGCGTCGGCAGGCTCGCAGCCAGGGTTTCTAGGAGTGCCTCATAGAGGTGTTTTTCACGACTCAGCGATCGGCTTTTGGCGCTCAGGGCCCGATCTTCAAACTCTTTTAGTTCTGGGGTGATAAAGCGCTCGGCATTTTTCAAAGTCTGACGGCGAATGTAATCGATTGGCGCGTTATCGCTCTGACCGCGTGAGATCTCAATAAAATAGCCGTGCACGCGGTTGTAACCGACCTTTAAGGTGGCGATCCCGGTGCGCGCTTGCTCTCGCTGTTCAAGCGCCAATAAAAACTCGCCGGCGTTGGTGGTCAGGCCGCGAAGCTCATCGAGCTCTTCATCGTAACCATCGGCGATTACTCCGCCTTCGCGAATGACCATCGGCGGATTGTCTTGCAGCGCGCGCTTTAGCAGTGCCTGCAAGTCAGGCAGTGGTTGCGCTAGCGCAGCCAAGTGTTGCAGGCGTGCTCCTTGGGCCACAGCCAGCAGCGGTTGTACCTGCGGCAACGCGGCGAGGGCGGTACGCAGTCGGGTGAGATCGCGGGGGCGTGCAGAGCGCAAGGCAACGCGGGTTAAGATTCGCTCCATATCGCCAATTTGTTTTAAATGGCCATGCAACTGCTCGTAGAGGTAGTTGTTTTGCAAACCGCCGATGCTCGATTGCCTCGCCTCTAGCGTCGCCAGGTCTTGCAGTGGTCGGTTTAGCCAGCGGCGGAGCAGACGGCTGGCCATGCTGGTGGCGCAGTGGTCGATGACATCGAGCAGGGTGTTGTCGCGGCCGCCACTGAGGTTGCAGTCGAGCTCGAGGTTTTTACGGCTGGCGGCATCCATGGCAACGCTGTCGAGGCGATTTTCTGCATGCAGCGCCTGAATGTGTGGCAGCGCACCGCGCTGCGTGTCGAGGGCATACTGCAGCAGGCAGCCGGCGGCGGCGATGCCGAGGGGCAGGTGGTCGCAGCCAAAGCCGTTGAGATCTCTGGTTCCAAATTGACGGTTGAGCAACCGTTGGGCATTGTCGAGGTCGAACTCCCATGGCGGTCGACTGCGCACCGTTTGGCGCGGCGCAAATTGAAGCGCGCTGAGTTCTTCAGACACCAAGAGCTCGACCGGATTAAGGCGTTGCAATTCGCTCAGCAACTCGTCTTCGCCAATCACCTCTAACACTTGAAAACGCCCGGAACTCATATCCAGCGTGGCCACTCCATAATGGGTTTGATGGGCGACGATCGCCGCTAGTAAACTGTCGCTCTGATCGTCTAGTAGCGCTTCGTCGGTAAGAGTGCCCGGGGTAAGCACCCGCACCACGCGCCGCTCGACTGGTCCTTTGCTGTTAGCGGGATCGCCGATCTGCTCGCAAATCGCCACCGAAACGCCAAGTTTAACCAATTTGGCAAGGTAGTTTTCGGCGGCGTGATAGGGTACGCCTGCCATCGGAATCGGTTTGCCCTGCGCCTTGCCTCGGGCAGTCAGGGTTACGCCCAGCAGTTCGCTGGCACGCTTGGCGTCGTCAAAGAACACCTCGTAAAAATCGCCCATCCGATAAAACAGCAAATCATTGGGGTGCTCGGCTTTAATACGCAGATATTGTTGCATCATCGGCGTGTGGTTATCTGCGGCGGTTTTGCTAGTCATGGATAGTAAGTTCTGACGATTTTAAAGTGGTGATACTCTATCAGATTCGTGGTCTTGGTGGGCGCTGCGTTTGCTTTTTACGGGTGATTTTTTTGCCGAACTGGCGTGATTTAAAGGTGGTCTCATTGGAATCTCGATGTGGTGTTTGGCGGCGTCCTTGCACAGTTGATAAAAACCTATAATCGGAGCGATTAATTTATCCATATCTCTGTGTTGTGACGCCGATTGACGTTACACTTTGCGCATGAATACAGCAATTAATAGCTTGGCGTTAGAGCTTGGCGAACAACTCGCCAAAAGTCGTCAGCGCGTAACCACCGCCGAGTCGTGTACCGGCGGTGGCGTGGCCAGCGCGATAACCGAGGTGGCTGGCAGTTCTGGTTGGTTTGAGGTGGGTTATGTGACCTACTCAAACCGACATAAACAGCAAGTTTTGGGCGTTGCCAAGTCGATCCTTGCCGAACATGGCGCGGTCAGCGAGGCCGTCGTGCGTGCCATGGTCGATGGGGCATTAAAGGCCTCTGGAGCAGATTACGGCATTGCCATTAGTGGCATTGCCGGGCCGACTGGTGGTAGCGCCGACAAACCCCTGGGTACTGTTTGGTTTGCCTGGCAGGGGCCACTCGGCAGTGACGCCGCTTGCCGGCGTTTTGACGGCGACCGACGCTCAGTGCGGGAGCAGGCGGTAGAATTTTCTTTGCAACAGCTGTTGCATCTAGTATCTGAATAGACTACTGTACAGCTATACAGTAATTGGCTTGAAGCTGCGGGTTAGTCAGCTTCGATGAATCAACCGATCGACGACGAGGTAATCACCATGAATGCGAACAAAGAGAAAGCGCTAGAAGCCGCGCTGGGTCAAATCGAACGCCAGTTTGGCAAGGGCACGGTCATGCGCATGGGCGAGGAAAATCGTCCGGCCATACCGGCGATTTCGACCGGTTCGCTGGGTTTGGATATCGCGCTTGGCATCGGCGGTCTACCGAAAGGCCGCGTGGTCGAAATATATGGCCCTGAGTCGTCTGGCAAGACTACCTTGACGTTGCAAGTGATTGCCGAGGCGCAAAAAGCCGGCGGTACCTGTGCGTTTATTGACGCTGAGCATGCGCTAGATCCTGGCTACGCCGAAAAACTTGGTGTGGTGGTCGACGATTTAATTGTCTCGCAGCCGGATACCGGCGAGCAGGCGTTGGAAGTGACCGATATGCTGGTCCGATCTGGTGCCGTTGATGTGCTGGTGGTCGATTCGGTCGCAGCACTCACACCTCGTGCAGAGATCGAGGGTGAGATGGGCGATCATCACGTGGGCTTGCAGGCGCGTTTAATGTCACAGGCGCTGCGAAAGCTTACCGGCAACATTAAAAGCGCCAACTGTTTGGTGATCTTTATTAACCAGATTCGTATGAAGATCGGTGTGATGTTCGGCAGTCCAGAAACCACCACCGGCGGCAACGCGCTGAAGTTTTATTCGTCGGTACGACTCGATATTCGGCGTATCGGAGCAGTCAAAGAGGGCGACGAAATTATTGGTAATGAAACCCGCGTCAAGGTGGTTAAAAACAAGGTGTCACCGCCCTTTAAGCAAGCCGAATTTCAGATACTCTATGGTCGGGGTATTAACCACAACGGCGAGCTTGTCGATCTTGGCGTCAAGCATGGTTTGATCGATAAATCCGGCGCTTGGTATGCCTACAAAGGCGATAAAATTGGTCAGGGCAAGGCCAATGTGTGCAAACTTTTGAATGATAACAAGCCAATGGCGGATGAGATTGAAGCCTTGATCCGCGCCAAAGAGCTCGCGGGTTTGACGCCGGTGGCTGAGAGTCCGAAGCAGGCGCTGGACGCCGAATAGCGACATGGCTTTGCCGTTACAAAAAAGCAGGGAAAAACGAAAAAGCGCTCATTGGGCGCTTTTTTTTGGTTATGATTTTCGGCGCCACGTCACGGTTGGCCGCTCACGGATGGGTTATTCCTCCGGTGGGTTATCCCTCCGATGGGGTGTTCCTCCGATGGGATTGACTATGGCTGAGGTTGACTATGGCTGATACCCCCGTCGTTTCGGCGGCTAAAATTCGTTCGGCAGCGCTGGATATTCTCACCGGTCGCGAATACTCGCGCCACGAATTAGCGAAAAAGTTACAGCGTAAGTTTGACGCTCAGAGTGGCCTCGACGAAGTGCTAGATGGCCTTGTAGCCGATCAATTACAATGCGACCGTCGCTATACTGAGGCGTTTATCCGATCGCGTAGAATGCGCGGTCAGGGGCCATTGCGGATCGCATCAGATATTCGTCAAAAGGGTATCGACAAAGAATTGCTGTCGTCGGTGTTGGCGGACATGGCAATCGATTGGTTTAGCGTTGTTGCCGAGGTGAATCGTCGTAAATATGGCCCAGAGCGTCCACAGGATCGTGCCGAAAAAGCCAAGCGCGTGCGCTTTTTGCAGTCGCGCGGTTTTAATTTAGAGCAGATTGTCGCTGCGGTGGACGGTATTGACGACGTTTAAGGCAAGGTGCTTATAATGCAAGGTGCTTAAACGCCATGCTTGGCGATGCGATAGCGGTTAAAGATCTCCACTAAGCGCGCCTCGATCCAGCTTTCAGCGGATAGGTTTTGGATGAACCCACAGTGACCGCCGTGGGTCTGTACGTCGATGGTTAACTGTGGTGGCGCGTTGATTTTGGCGATATCCTCGCTCGGTACCACTGGGTCGTCGGCCGCGGCGATCAGATAGGCTGGCAGGTCCAGTGCAGCGAGTCGATCCCCGGTGATGCCATAGGCTGTGAAGTACGCCGTCGGATTAGGGAACGGGGTGAACTTTGGTATAAACGTCGCGTTGATTTGATCGAGCGTGCGCGCTGCTGAGAGCTCATCGGTAGAGCCGTGTTCCGGGAAGTGATGCAGTTTTTTGCGCAGCGATCGAGTCCAGCGGCGTAAAAAGTACTGCCGATAAATAAACCAGGTTTTGTTAATGGTGATCATCGCATTTACCGGGTCGACGGGTGGCGATATGGCGACTACGGCGTTGAGGCCCAGCGCGCGGCCGTGATCGGCGGCGATGCGCAGGGTAAAGTTACCGCCGAGCGAGAAACCAGCCATAAATACCTGCTCGTAGCGACGGGATTGCAAAAAGCTGTCGATTACATCGGCGACCTCTTGGGTCATGGTGGAATTGAAAAAACCTCGGTTGAGGTGATGGCTATCGCCATGATCTCGCAGGTTAAGGCGCAATACGTCAAAGCCGTGATCGAGCAAATACTTGGCAGTGGTGACCTGATAGGCCGAGTTGCTCGACCCTTCCCATCCGTGCAGCAAAATCACAACCGCGCGACAATGCTGGTGGCTGCGATCGTGGTCAGCCAGTAATCGAGTGCCATCTTTTGCGGTCAGAATTAAACGCTCTGAGTCGAGTGATGCGAGTAATTGCGCGGCGCGAATTTTTCGCGGGCCAAGGCTATTCATGATACTCTGAACGTGTCGATTTTTGAGGTATATGGGCGGCGAAAAGGTGGCTTTTTGAAGCATTTTAAGCGATTTTTTGCGAAGGTTGTGTACCATACTGTAAGGGTTCTTGAGGTGCAAATATGTCTGAGGTAAGCGCACGGATTGCGCGCTACGGCGTCAGCCAAGAGCCGCGTGTTGGGCGCAGCTTTTTGGCGCCAGTGATTTTGGCGCTGGATGGGGCGCGTTTGGTGGTTTTTTTACTGCTATGCATGACGCCAGCGAGCGCATGGAGCGGCGACAGGGTCGAGTCGACGCCCAACAGTGCGCTGATTGAAAAGCTACGGGCGTTGGATGGACAGCGGTTGGGCAATTATGGCATTCGTAACAACTGCATCAAAGCGGATAGAATTCGCAGTATTCAATTCGAGGATGATAAAACCGCGATTATCGATATGGGTCGACGGCGCAAGGTTATCTTGACGCTGCGTCGGGAGTGCCGCGGGATCTCAAAACAGGGCTATATCCAGAGAACCAGAGGGAATACCTTGTGCGCCAAATTCGACCGCTTTGAGGTTTTACAAAGCGGAATTCAATGTGAAATTGAATCCCTGCAGCCCTATGTGAGATTAGATAATGACAAACGTTAACCAACCGGTATTCGGCCTATTTGGGGTACTTTCGGGGCTGCAATCCGCGGTTGTGTCACCGCTGCTTTTTATTGCTGCGCTGATTCTTTCTAGCACCGCCGTTGCAACCGACAATCTTGCCATTGCTTGGCAGGGCAGTTGGCAGCAGGGCAGCCTGTTGCTCGGACGGGTGCCGCAAGATTACCGCGTGCGTTACGGCGGGGTCGACTTGCCGATCGCGTCGACCGGCGAATTCCTGCTCGGTTTATCGCGCGAAGCCGAGGAGCAGATAGCGCTCGAGGTCGTCGCTCCCGGGCAAGCGCCAAGGACACTGAAGTTTGACGTTGCGTCGCGCAGTTATGATATACAACGCATCGAGGGGGTTCCCAGCGATCGCGTCATTCCCCCCGAGTCAGTATTAGCGAGAATCCGCAGTGAGGCCGGCGAGGTGGTTCGCGCTCGTTCACTACGGGATGACAGCGAAGTTTTTTTAGCCGGCTTTAAGGCGCCTATGCAGCGTCCCTTGACCGGCGTGTATGGAAGTCAAAGGGTTTACAATGGTGTGCCCAAAAATCCGCATTATGGGGTCGACTACGCAGCCCCGACTGGTGCCAAAGTGTTGGCGCCTGCGTCCGGCGTGGTCACGCTTGCTCACGACGATATGTTTTATTCTGGCGGTACGCTGATCGTCGATCACGGTCATGGTCTGAGTTCAAGTTTTCTGCATCTGAGCAAGATATTGGTAGCGCCTGGCGATGTGATAACCCGTGGCCAAGAGGTCGCGGAGGTTGGCGCGAGCGGTCGCGCAACTGGCCCTCACCTCGACTGGCGGATGAACTGGCGCGATGTGCGCATTGACCCGCTGTTGGTGCTTCAGGCGCTACCCGCGCTAGACGAGTAAATAGGCTCACTCACTGCGTCAGTGGGCGTAGCGATCCACGGCGATTTTCATTACACTGTAGCGCTTCCCATAAAGTGAACATCATGGACAAAAAATTACTCAGCATTTTGGTCTGCCCGCTCACTAAAGCGCCATTGGTTTATGACAAGGCAAATCAGGAGCTGGTGTGTGCCGCGAGCGGCCTGGCCTATCCGGTGCGCGACGGCATCCCGGTGATGCTCGAGTCCGAGGCGAGGTTGATGACCGCGGACGAAAAATTGAACAGGGTGTCGCCGGATGCTCGATAGAGCGGTGTGGCGAAAAATAACTGGAGAATTACCCCATGAGTGATGCCCAAGTCAGTCTTTTTACGCGGATTATCAATCGTGAAATTCCGGCAGATATTGTCTACGAAGACGATCAGTGCATCGTGATTAACGATATTGCTCCCCAGGCGCCAGTGCACATGTTGGTGATTCCGCGCAAACCGTTGGCCATGCTGGTCGATGCTGGGCCGGAGGACAAAATGGTCATGGGGCATTTACTTTGGGTTGCTGGCGAGGTTGCGCGCATGCGCGGTGTGGACGAGGCTTTTCGTCTAGTGATTAACAACGGCGCCGGTGCAGGACAGACGGTCTTTCACCTGCACCTTCATGTGCTCGGTAATACGCAGTTCGATGAGACAAATCTAGCTACCTTTTAACTCGAGCGTTGAGCTCACCAACTGGAACACATCATGAAGAGTGCTGATATTCGCAGTGCGTTTTTGGAGTATTTCGCCGGTCAACAACATCGCATCGTCGACAGCAGTAGTCTGGTGCCGGGCAACGACCCGACGCTTTTATTCACCAACGCGGGGATGGTGCAGTTTAAAGACGTGTTTTTGGGTGCTGAGCAACGTGATTATCGCCGTGCGGTGTCGTCGCAGCGCTGTGTGAGGGCCGGTGGCAAGCACAATGACTTGGAAAATGTTGGCTACACGGCGCGTCACCACACGTTTTTTGAAATGCTTGGTAACTTCAGTTTTGGTGATTATTTCAAGCGCGATGCGATTCGCTTTGGTTGGGCATTTTTAACCGAGGTGCTGGGGTTGCCAAAGGAACGGCTCTGGGTAACGGTTCACATCAGCGACGATGAGGCGGCGGCTATTTGGGTGGACGAGATTGGTATCGATCCGGCGCGTCTCTCGCGGCTCGACGAAGACAACTTCTGGCAGATGGGCGACACTGGACCCTGCGGGCCGTGTACCGAAATATTTTGGGATCATGGTGATGATATTCCTGGCGGCCCCCCGGGGAGCGAAGACGATGATCTCGATCGCTACATCGAGATTTGGAATCTGGTGTTTATGCAGTATGAACGCGATGCCAGCGGCACCATGACGCCGCTCCCAAAGCCGTCGATCGATACGGGTATGGGACTGGAGCGGATTGCCGCGGTAATGCAGGGCGTTCACAACAATTATGATATTGATCTCTTTCAACATCTGATCGCTGCAGCAGCGCGCATCATCGGTTGCGCCGATCGGCAGGAAAATTCGCTCAAAGTGGTTGCCGATCATATTCGATCCTGCGCCTTTTTGGTGGTCGATGGGGTTTTGCCGGCTAACGAAGGTCGCGGTTATGTGCTGCGTCGGATTTTGCGACGGGCGCTGCGTCATGGGCATAGCCTGGGTGCCAAGGGTTTGTTTTTTTACCGTTTGATCCCAGCTCTGGCCGAAGTGATGGGTGATGCCTACCCAGCACTTAGAACGCGTCAGGACGAATTGTCGGCCGTGATTCGCTCCGAAGAAGAACAGTTCGCGCGTACTTTGGACAAGGGGATGGGTGTGTTGGAGAGTGCATTGACTGAACTTGTAGGCGATACGCTGCCGGGTGAAGTGATTTTTCAGCTCTACGATACCTATGGCTTTCCCACCGACCTGACCAACGACATTGCTCGCGAGCGGGGTCTTGCGATGGATATGGACGGCTATCAGCAATGCATGCAGCAGCAGCGCGATAGAGCGCGCGCCGCCAGTCAATTTGGCAGCGATGATATCGCTAGCATTCGCGTCGAAGGGCGCACCGATTTTATCGGTTATACGGACCTCGCGGGGGATGGCGAAGTGCTCGCCCTGCATACTGCCGGCAAGGCCATAGACCGTGTTGAAGAGGGCTGTGAGGTGATTGTGGTGCTCGATCGGTCGCCGTTCTATGCCGAGTCGGGCGGTCAGGTGGGCGATCGCGGACGCCTGACGGCTAAGAACGCCGAGATCGAGGTCTTTAACTGTAAAAAGGCCGGCGATCATCACTTGCATTTTGCCCGGGTTATTTCTGGGCACCTGACGGTGGGTGAGCGCGTTGCCGCGTCGGTGGACGCTACATCGAGGGCTGCTACCTGCGGTAACCATTCGGCCACCCATCTATTGCACGCCGCATTGCAAGAAGTGCTCGGCGAGCACGTCCACCAACGAGGGTCGCTGGTCGACAGCCAGCGTCTGCGGTTTGATTTTTCGCATGCCGAGTCTGTGACCGGTGAGCAATTGCGTGCGGTCGAGCGCAGTATGAACGCCTATATCTTTGCCAACACCGCAGTCGAAACCGATGAAATGTCGATGGAACAGGCTCAGGATCTGGGTGCTATGGCGCTGTTTGGCGAAAAGTACGGCGATGTGGTGCGGGTGGTGCGAATTGGCGGGGAGTACTCGTTGGAACTTTGCGGCGGTACCCACGTGCAGCGGACTGGCGAAATTGGCACCGTGCGCATCCTCGCCGAGTCCAGCGTTGCCTCTGGGGTGCGGCGGGTCGAAGCGGTCAGCGGCGACAGGGCTCTGGCGCATGCTCATCGTGCCGAGGTGATTCTGGAGGATGCAGCCGGGGCATTGCGCGCTTCAAGGGATACTGTTGGCGAGCGAGTGCGCTCGCTGGTGGATGAAAATAAACGCCTCCAGAGAGACATTCAAGCGCTGCAAACCAAGCTAGCCGATGCGTCGGGAAGCGACTTAATGGCCAATCTGCGCGAGATTAATGGCGTCTCGGTGCTTGTCTCAGTGGTCGAGGGCGCCAATGCTAAGGCGCTGCGGGGCGTGGCCGATCAGGTACGTTCAAAGATCGAGCGGGGCGTGTTTGTGCTGGCTGCGATAGAGGGTGATAGGGCGGCGTTGGTGGCAGGCGTGACGCGCAACCTCACAGAAACCGTCAAGGCCGGCGATCTGTTTCAACACATTGCCAACCAAACCGACGGCAAGGGCGGCGGACGGCCCGATATGGCCCAGGGATCGGTTGCCGATGTCATCGCGCTGCCGGCGGCGTTGGAGTCGGTGCACGATTGGATTTCGCAGCGGTTGACGTGACTCAAAGGGTTGTGGAAACACGATAGATTGATAACTAACGACAGATACGGAACAACATGGCATTACTGGTACAAAAATACGGTGGCACCTCGGTAGGCTCTATTGAGCGGATACAGGCGGTGGCCGAAAAAGTGGCCTTGGCACACGCGCAGGGCCAGCAGTTGGTGGTCACGCTGTCGGCAATGAGCGGTGAGACCAACCGGTTGATTGCGCTGGCGGGTGAATTACACGATAAACCTAGTGCACGAGAGATGGACGTGCTGCTGTCTACTGGCGAGCAGGTGACCATTGCGCTGTTGTGCATTGCCTTAGAAAAACTTGGCGTAGATGCGCGCTCTTACACTGGTGGGCAGGTGACCATTTTGACCGACAGTGCCTACGGCAAGGCGCGTATTCAGGATATTGATGGCCATCGGGTGCATGCGGATCTCGCGGCGGGTCGAGTGGTGGTGGTCGCCGGTTTTCAGGGCATTGATGGCGATGGCAATATTACCACGCTGGGTCGAGGTGGCTCCGATACCACGGCGGTGGCTCTAGCCGCGGCACTCAAGGCCGATGAATGCCAAATCTATACCGATGTCGATGGCGTTTATACCACCGATCCGCGGGTGGTGCCGGAGGCGCGACGACTGGATGCAATCACCTTTGAAGAAATGATTGAAATGGCCAGTCAGGGCTCGAAGGTATTACAAATTCGGGCTGTGGAGTTTGCCGGTAAATACGCCGTACCTCTGCGTGTAATGTCGAGTTTTGTCGACGGCCCAGGGACCCTTATTACTCTTGAGGATGATGAACAGATGGAAAAGCCGGTAGTTTCAGGCATCGCGTTCAACCGCGATGAAGCGAAGTTGACCATACGAGGTATTCCCGATCAGCCCGGCGTGGCGGCAAAAGTACTTGGCCCGATCAGCGAGGCAAACATTGAAGTTGATGTTATCGTGCAGAATGTTGCAAAAGATAATTCAGCGTCGATTACGTTTACGGTGCACCGCAATGATCTTGATCAAACCGAGGTTTTATTGCGCGCTATAGCCGATGAATTGGGCGCCGAAGCGGTCCACGCCGACAGCAAAATCGCCAAGGTGTCGATCGTTGGCGTCGGTATGCGTTCGCATGCTGGGGTGGCCGCTCGAATGTTTGAATGCCTTGCCAGCGAGGGTATCAATATTCAACTGATCACGACGTCAGAAATAAAAATAGCGGTGGTGATCGAAGAGCGTTATTTAGAGTTGGCGGTTAGGGCGCTGCACGCTAAGTACGAGTTAGACGTTCAAAAGTGAGGCCGTCAAGGCATAAAATGCTACGCGCCTCTCAGTTTTACAATATATGTGTACTACTACTTTTTGTATAGAACGTTTTAGGATAAGATAATATCCTTGGACGGTATAATGAGTGTCTACCCTGACAAGGGAGATGTCTAGGAAGTACTATTTCGTAAATGCAAGGGTAGATTGCTCGGAGATTGTTATGTTGATACTTACCAGAAGGGTAGGTGAGACCTTGGTGATTGGTGATGAAGTATTAGTCACAGTATTAGGTGTTAGAGGTAATCAAGTCAGAATCGGTGTCAACGCACCCAAGGACGTGTCTGTTCATCGTGAAGAAATCTATCAGCGAATCCAATCTGAAAAAGGTGCGTCCAAAGACACCGAAGGGAATGTCTAGCATTGCGTTGTGATGGGTTTATGGTTTTGCCAGGCGGTCTGAATGTTCCGCCGCCCGGGTTACAGTGGTTTGACGATTTTTCTGCGAGGATGACGATTTAAAGGCCGATGGTCATTGGTCTAATACTTCCTAAAAGCGGCGACAGTTTTGAGGGCTGGATTGATCCAGGGCTCTTGATGTACTCCACTGCGGGTAGGCTTTCTGCCTTAAAGCACAACATAAAATATACTGACATCGTCGCTCATTAATATTACAATGCGCGTCGTTCAAAAAGCGATGGTTAGCGTATTTCGGGCATTGTTCCAAGGCTTGTTAATCGATCAATAATAGAACTCCGGAGAGGTGGCCGAGCGGCTGAAGGCGCTCCCCTGCTAAGGGAGTATA
>CAJIZO010000005.1 GCA_905181995.1 Flavobacteriaceae bacterium TMED48 | reverse complement strand
TGAGCTAAGTGACAACAGCCCTGAGCCAATCAAAAAAGCCCTTAACCGCCACCTCTCTTAGCCTGCCGATCACCCTCGGTGTCTCGCAGCACAGGCGCTTGAAAGCTGACGCGCCTCGACCATGCGCAACGTCGCTTTTGATCAAAACGCGGCGTTCTAGCGTTCCGAGCGACGCCACCTAGCTGGCTATCGCAGCGCTCGGATCGGTATATGCGTAACCCAGAGTTTCCGATACCGCCCGGTAGGTGAGCATTCCATGATGCACGTTTAAGCCGGCAAGCAGGTGACGATCAGCGGCGAGCGCTTGTAATCCGCGATCCGCCAATTTGCTGATGTACGGCAATGTCGCATTGGTCAGGGCAAAGGTCGAAGTCCGTGCCACCGCGCCAGGCATATTGGCGACGCAGTAGTGGGTGATATTGTCGACGCTGTAGGTCGGTTCATCATGGGTAGTCGCTCTGCTGGTTTCGAAGCAACCGCCTTGATCGATTGCCACATCGACCACCACCGAATGCGGCTTCATCAGCTTTAACATATCGCGCGTTAACAATTTGGTCGCCGCCGCACCGGGCACCAAGATGGCACCGATGATCAAGTCCGATCGTGCCGCCTGTTCACGAATCGCCTGAGTGGTGCTAAACAGTGTGTTTATGCGGTCGCCGTAGAGCTCATCGATGTACCTCAGTCGCGGTAGACTGCGATCGACAATGGTCACGTCGGCACCCAGTCCAAGGGCCACCCGTGCGGCGTTTAATCCCACCACTCCGCCACCGAGGATACAGACCTCAGCGGGGGCCACGCCGGGCACACCGCCGAGCAATATTCCAGAACCGCCAAGGGAATTTTGCAAGCACAGAGCGCCCTGCTGGGCGGACAAACGTCCGGCCACTTCCGACATCGGCGCCAGCAATGGCAACCCGCCAGCGTCATCGGTAATGGTTTCATAGGCAATCGCGCTCACTCCTGAATTGACCAATAACTCGGTTTGGCGTGGATCGGGCGCCAGGTGTAAAAAGGTGAAGAGCAACTGGCCTCGCCGCAGCATCTGGCACTCGCTCGGCTGCGGTTCTTTGACTTTGATGACCATTTCGGCACGGGAAAAAATCTCTTCGGCAGTGACAATAATCTCGGCGCCGGCGGCGACGTAATCCGCGTCGTTGAGACCGACACCGACACCGCCATCACGCTCAATCATCACCCGGTGACCGGCGCCGACCAATTCACTCACCCCCGCTGGGGTCAGGCCAATGCGGTATTCCTGATTTTTAATTTCTTTGGGTACACCTATCAACATTTTAGCTACTCCGGCAGGGCATTCGATCTCAGAATCAAGTGCGTTGAAGCGCGATTTGAGCCGCTATTCAACACCTTACGACGGCGTAGTGTATTACGAAAAAGGCAGGGAAATATTCCGTTTAAACTTTATAAACTATTTTTTTCAAAATATTATTCTGTTATTGTGATAAAAATACTATTTACGTTCTAAAGAATTATTATTATGCAGAAACACTATAAGCTCGACCTTATCGATAAAAAAATCCTCCGTGAACTGCAACGCAATGGTCGCATCACCTTTGCCGAACTCGCCAGTCGCGTCGGCCTATCCACCAGCCCCTGCCTAGAGCGGGTCAAAAAAATGGAGCGAGAAGGTGTCATTCAAGGCTACACCGCGCTGTTAAACCCGAACTATTTGAACGCCGGGCTGGTGGTGTTTGTGCAGATCCGGCTGGTTCGTACCGCCCAAGTCATATTTGAAGATTTTAAAGCCGCGGCCGTGCGTCTGGATGAGGTTCAAGAGTGCTATCTGGTATCGGGTAACTTTGACTATTTGATCAAGGCGCGCGTGGCGGATATGGATGCCTACCGAAAATTTCTCGGCGAGACATTACTGACCTTGCCCGGCGTACACGAATCGACCAGTTACGTAGTGATGGAGCAAGTCAAGGAGACCATGAACATTCCGATCTCCTACGGTGGTTGAGGCTACCGCTGGTGCAACAGGTTGCTGGAACGCTCAGTGCTCCCAACTGACTAAACCGCGCGTAACACCAATCGGTGCCTAAAAAGGCGCCGATATCGACGCGCTTTGCGGGCCTTAACCGAGCGCTGCGGCGTGAAACGCGATGTGCTCGCCGATAAAACTGGCGATAAAGAAATAACTGTGGTCGTAGTTCGGCTGGAGTCTGATTTGCATTGGATAATCGGCTCGACGCGCGGCTTCGATCAATAACTCGGTTTTTAATTGCTCGGCCAAAAAATTATCCGCCTCGCCCTGATCGATCAGCACCGGCAACCGCACCTCGGCTTGACCGACCAACGCCACCGTGTCGTAAGGCGCCCAATTGGCCCGGTCATTTCCCAGATAACCGCCGAGCGCTTTCACCCCCCAAGGACAGCTGAGCGGCGAACAGATCGGCGCAAATGCCGAGACCGATTTAAACTGCGTTGGGTTTTTCATCGCGATAGTCAATGCACCGTGTCCACCCATACTGTGGCCGGAAATGGCCGATCTTGACGTGTCGACAGGAAACTCCGCGGCAATCAAGGCTGGCAATTCATCGACGATATAACTGTACATGCGATAGTGCGCCGCCCAGGGTTGTTCGCTGGCGTCGACATAAAATCCCGCCCCCAAGCCCATATCGTAAGCCCCGTCGGGGTCGTCTGCCACGTCATCGCCGCGCGGACTGGTATCTGCGCAAACAATCGCCATGCCGTGTTCGGCGGCATATTGCTGCGCACCCGCTTTTTGCACAAAGTTCTCGTCGCTGCAGGTAAGGCCAGACAGCCAATACAGCACCGGCAACCGATGGCCTTTAATATTTGCCTGAGGGGGCAAGTAAATGCTAAAGGTCATGGGGCAATTTAGCACCTTTGAATCATGCCGGTAACGCTCTTGCCGACCACCAAAGCTGTGATTGACGCCGATCTGTTCGAGGGCCATCTAAAACTCCACCACCGAGCGTATGCTCTCACCCGAATGCATCAAATCGAAGGCCTTATTGATATCTTCGAGCGGCATTTTATGAGTAATCAAATCGTCGATATTGATCTTGCCATCCATGTACCAATCGACAATCCGTGGTACATCGGTGCGCCCACGTGCGCCGCCAAAGGCAGTGCCGCGCCAAGAGCGACCGGTCACCAGTTGGAACGGTCGCGTGGAAATTTCTTTTCCCGCTCCGGCGACGCCGACAATACAACTCTCGCCCCAACCCTTATGGCAACACTCGAGCGCCTGGCGCATCACCTCGACGTTGCCAATGCACTCAAAGCTGTAATCGACGCCGCCACCGGTCACCTCGACAACATGATCGACCAGATTATCGACGTCATTTGGGTTGATAAAGTCGGTCATGCCAAACTGCCGGCCAAGCGCTTCTCTGGCGGGGTTTAGATCGATACCGATAATGCGCGTAGCACCGACCATCGCGGCACCCTGAATCACGTTCAAACCAATGCCGCCCAAACCGAAGACTGCTACCGTGGAACCCGCTTCGACCTTCATGGTGAATGCCACCGCGCCGATACCGGTGGTCACACCGCAACCGATATAACAAATTTTATCGAACGGCGCATCCTTGCGTACTTTGGCCAGCGAGATTTCCGGCAGCACCGTGTAGTTGGAAAAAGTCGAACATCCCATGTAGTGCAAGATCGGCTTGCCCTCAAAAGAGAACCGACTGGTACCGTCCGGCATCACCCCCCTGCCCTGCGTTGCGCGCACTGCCTGACAGAGATTAGTTTTCGGGTTTAAGCAAAAATCGCACTCGCGACACTCCGCGGTATATAGCGGTATAACATGATCGCCGCGTTTTAGGTGCTTGACGTCGGGTCCAACATCCACCACCACACCAGCGCCTTCGTGTCCCAAAATCGCTGGAAAGGCACCCTCGGGGTCATCCCCCGACAACGTAAAGGCATCGGTGTGACAGACGCCGGTAGCTTTGATCTCGACCAACACCTCACCGGCCTTGGGGCCCTCTAAATCAACCTCGACGATCTCTAGGGGTTTTCCGGCGCCAAAGGCAACTGCTGCGCGTGTTTTCATGTATTACTCCTCAAATGGTAATTAAAAATCAACGTCCTTGTACTACTCATTTACAGCTCGATTGGGCGTCACCTCTAGCGCTAGATCTGCGTCACGCCAAACGCCATTGTTGAGGCTAGAACACCTAATGATCGAGCACTTGGCGAGTAATCAGCGCCTATCGAGCGCGGCATTTCACAATACCTTATAGGCAAACTGAGGGTTTTTCTGCAACATCCCCTCGCGCATACGCCGCATACCCACCAGCCAGCGATCGTAATCATCGCCCTTACGCTGCGCGTATTTGGCAACCTCTTGGTGGGGTAAGATCAAAAAT
>CAJIZO010000004.1 GCA_905181995.1 Flavobacteriaceae bacterium TMED48 | reverse complement strand
CAAAGGGGTGCAGCAACATCCCCGGCTCGCCCTGTTCAACGTTTTTATCGACCGCGGCAGACAACGTCAACAGCGCCTCGTCCTGCCCAGGCAAAGCGTGCAAACCTGCGATCAAGACAAAGGGTGTGCCATCCAGCTGCTCGGCTTTTAATGGTTGTTGACTGAGGTTATCGCATGCGCAAAGCAGCAACAAAAATACCGCCAAAATACTTTTCATAAACATATAAAGTCTCTCCCAAATTGCCATCCATAAAACACCGATATAGGATACTTGCTCAGGCTACGGATCACACTGAAATTTAGCCGTTTAGCGCTTCATATAAAGCGCTAAATAGAATTTCACGCAGAGATGGGCAGGCTTCTTCATGGGTTGATTGAGGCCGCCCAATTCGCGCCCTTTAGCGCGCCGGCAAGAGCCTGATTACCAACCGCATTGCAGACCCTGATTTTTATCCTTTAACCAACTGTTGAGCGGCGCGAAGTAATCGATGATCGCGCTACCATCCATGCCCCGCTGCCCCGTCATCGCCTGCATCGCCTCGGGCCAGGGTTGACTCTGGCCAAGACTCAACATGTCGCCGAGCTTTTTACCCGCGACTTTGTTGCCGTAGATGGAACACTCGTGCAGCGGGCCCTCGTATCCGGCACTGGCGCACAGCGCTTGATGAAACTGGAATTGCATAATAAATGACAAGAAATAGCGCGTGTAGGGGGTATTGCCGGGAATATGGTACTTGGCTCCGGCGTCAAAATCAGCCTCGCTGCGTGCTATTGGCGGTGCGATGCCCTGATAAGCCTGACGCAACTTCCACCAACTGGCGTTGTAGTCAGCAGGTGCAATCTCCCCAGAAAAAACCTGCCAGCGCCATTCATCAATCATCTTGCCAAACGGCAAAAAGGCGATTTTTGTCAACGCGATTTTCATCTGTTTGTTGATCGTCGCCTCGTAGCTCTCGTCGGCCGCATCGATCAAACCACGTGCTTTTAGATAGGCAGGGGTCATCGATAAGGTCACGGTGTCGCCGATGGCCTCGTGAAACCCATCGTGAGCACCGCCTTTAAACACCGTTGGCTGATCCTTATACATCAGGTAATAGTAGATATGACCCAGTTCATGATGCAGGGTTTCAAAGTGCTCCTCGTTGACCTCGACGCACTGTTTTATACGGGGATCATCGCCGTTGCCGATATCCCAAGCGCTCGCATGACAAACAACATTGCGGTCACGGGGCTTTTTGATCATCGAGTTGCGATAGAAACTGTCCGGCAGCTCGGGCAATCCCAAAGAGGTAAAAAACCCCTCGGCCGCCTCGGTCATCTGCAACTCATCGTAACCCTGATCGACCAGCGCAGCGGTCACATCCAACGAGCTTACCCCAGCATAGGGTTCGACCAGATCATAGATATTTTCCCAGCTCTGGGACCACATATTACCCAGCAAATGCGCCGGAATCGGCCCCGTGGCAGGCACCTTTTCAGCGCCGTAGGTATCGCTCAGTTTATCGCGCACATAACAGTGTAATTGCTCGTAAAAGGGCTCCACTTGACGCCATAGTCGGCGCGATTCTTCGACAAACGACGCGCTATCCATGTCGTAACCGCCCTGCCAGAGTTCGGCCAAATTGTCGTAGCCAACATCGCGCGCACCGCTATTGGCAATCTCGACAAAGCGCTGATACTGCGCCCGATAGGGCGGCGAAACCTGTCGCCATCCGCGCCAAACGTCCAACAATTCATCGTAATCGCGCGACTTGGCAAGAATCGTCTCAAGTTCTTGTAGTTCGCGGCACTCGCCCTGCGCATTGCAATACTTGCCCGCGCCGTACTGGCCCTCCATATCGGTCATAATCTGCGACAGTTCTGCCTGTAGTGCCGGATCATTCGGTGCCGGCGCCGACGACCCACGCAACATTAATTCGATGGCGCGGTCGGTCACAGGATCCGTAATCGTATCGCGGTACTGTTTGGCCTGCTCTACCACCCGGCTTTCAAACGCCAACCCTCGCTCGCCAGCCTTGGCCGCAATCGTTGCCGTATCCGGTGTAATGTGGGTAGCACGCACCCAAAAGGCCGCGTCTAATTCCTTCGCCAGCGCAATACCTTCGGCCTCGACCCGAGCGACAAAATCAATCGCGGATTCACCCAGTCCGGGCTGTGAAACAAGTCCCTGCTCAGTATTGGCCGATGTGACCATTGCGCTATCGGCATCGTCGATGCCCGATTGATCGTCGGCGGGTGCCTGCTTGCCGTTACAGCCCACCATCAATACAATAATCGCCAGATAGGCGACGACATTTGCGAGCATACCCTGTACTCCTGTAATTGCGTTGGCCGACATCTTAGTCTGCACCACGCATCATTTTTGTGATGATCGGTGAGATCAGCAACATACCAAATGCAATGCCGATGGCAATCGTGCCTACCTGTGTATAGACCTCGATATAACCCGCCTTTGCCGCTGCAACGTTGGTGATCTGTCCGCCGATGGTTTCGGCACCGGTGGTTCGCGCAATGACACCAGCGAGAAAATTCGACAATCCAGAGTACAAAAACCAGGCGCCCATGGTCATACCGACAATTCGCGCCGGAGCCAATTTGGTGACGACCGACAGACCCACCGGTGAGACCATTAATTCACCCATGGTGTGGATCCAGTAAACCAAAAAGATAAACATCACCGGCGTCAGACCGATCTCGCCTGAACCGCGCATACCGGCCACCAGCGCCAAAAAGCCAAGCCCCGCCATGGCCACACCGATGGCAAATTTTACCGGCGTCGACGGGTTGAGCTTGCGCCTTGCCAACCACACCCACAGCCACGCCATCAGCGGAGCAAATAGAAAGATAAAGCCCGCATTCAGCGACTGAAACACTGGGCCGGGAACCGACAAGCCAAAAATCTCACGATCTACCAGCCGCGCGGTAAACAGATTTAGCGACGAACCGGCCTGTTCAAACAACGCCCAAAACGGTATTTGCGCCAGAATAAAGTAGATCGCAGCAAACATTCTTGAGCGCTCATCGCCCTCGAGTTGCAGCACTGCGTAACCGATCATACCGATCAACATGATGATCCCGAGCGGCCCTAAAATGCCACCCACCAACTCTTCGTTGCGCACCAACACCATCGACAGCGCGATAATACCAATACCCACCAGATAACAGGCCCACTCTACATTGATCACACCTAAGACTTTTTCCTTGAGTTTTTCTCTGCACGGTGGCTCCGCCTTGCCCTCGAGCCAGTCCTGACAGGACAAAAAGATCACCAAACCGACGAGCATGCCTATTCCGGCTAGTCCAAAACCGTACTTCCAGCCATATACGATGCCCAAGTAACCACAGAATATAGACGACAAGAAAGCACCCAGATTGATGCCCATGTAAAAAATAGTGAACCCCGAATCTCTGCGCGCATCACCAAACCCATACAGAGAGCCGACAATGGTCGAAATATTGGCCTTTAAAAACCCCACCCCAGCGATCAACAACGCCAGTGAGAGATACAGCATATTGAGATAGAACGCCTCGGTCTCGACGCTGATCGTAAACTCACTTCGTGCGATCGACGGCGGCAATCCAACCGCCTGTGGTTGCTCGATCAACATGTGGGTTTCGCTAAAATTGACCGCCGAAGTACCCCGGTCGGTAACGATTTGCTGACGCGCATCACCGCCGCGACCATCCAGCACAATCTCGTATTGATCCGCCTGATAATCCAGCAGTTGCCTTGAACCACTGCCCTCAAAGGTCATGCCAAAGTGGCCTAACGTCAGTAATATTGCGCCAAAGGTCACCGCTTTGCGCGGCCCAAGATAGCGATCAGCCAATGACCCACCGACAATCGTCATCACGTATACCAGTGCGGTATAGGCGCCATAGAGCACGCTTGATCGTTCGTCGGAAAATAAAAAGTGCTGGGTAAGGTACACCACCAGCAGTCCGCGCATCCCATAATAGGAAAAACGTTCCCACATCTCGGTTAAAAACAGGATGAACAGTCCCCGGGGGTGGCCCAAGATGGTTTTTCCTGCGTTGCCGGCGACGGTCGCTGTACTTTGATCGGTGTTCTGAGGCGTATCCTGAGGCGTATCCTGAGGCGTAATGTTGTCTTTATCTGATGTCATTGACGAAACCTGTGTCATTGTGGGCCAGTGCCTATTACCAAAAATAGTGCGCGAACGACCGAGAATTTCAGGTGCCGCTCAAAGCGCTTACGGTGATCGATAATGGCTGTTAATAATCTATCTAGTTTTGCCATAGCATAGTAGAAAATCAGGCCTTGCGCATGGTCAAACGTTAAAAACCCTTAAATCTGGGTATTCAAAGCCGAGTCGAGTTGGTCCGCAACGCGCACAGCGTCGTTTTAAAGTTTGCTAGCGAGACTATTGCCTAAAATCACATCACTCGACAAATAATAGGACCAAACAGAGCAAAATGGTCGCGGCCATCGCCCGATTAAACCAAAGCAAGTTATTTGAGGTCTTTAACAGCCGGCCAATAGCGCGCCCTAGCAGCAACCAACAGGCCGAACTGGCCACGGTAACCACCACGAATATGAGCGCGATTAGCAGCGCGCTCTGCAGCGCAGCATCGGCGTTGACAAACTGTGCTGTGATCGCCGTACCCATGGCCCATCCCTTGGGGTTGATCCACTGAAAACTCGCCGCTTGCAAAAATGAAAATGGCGTGGCCGCTGCGCCCTCGGTGCTGAGCCCTCGCGCTGTTGCAATCTTCCACGCTACAAAGACTAACAATCCAGCGGCTGCCCAGCGCAGTACCTCGCGTAAAACAGCGCTGCGCTGGAATAGTTCGCCCAGAAACAGCCCGATCAAAAAAATCATCAGCGCGTAACCCAGCGCTATGCCCATGGCGTGTGGGATCGAGCGGCGCACACCAAAATTGGCACCCGAAGCGGCCAGCATTGCGTTGTTGGGGCCAGGGGTTATCGACGCCACCAGTGCCAAACTCGAGATCGTCGCCAACATTTCCAGTGGCGGAAGCATCAGCATTGCAGTGTTTCTAGCATTATTATCATCCTAACTTTTTTAAGTGGGGGTGCGTTTGCCTTTACGGCCAGTCGCCATTGAGCCCCTCCATAGAGCCAACACAAACTAAAAACCTATAAACATTCGGCGCAACGCTAAAGATCGTGAGATGACAAAGGTTGCACGTTTAGACGGCTATTGACCCAACCTGTGGCACCAATGCACCAATGCACCAATGCACCAATGCAGCAATGTATCAATATACCAATGTACCAATGCACCAATGGCTCCAATGGCTCCAATGGCACAAGGATCCCGCAGCCACTCGCGGCGATCACCAGCAATCGCCGTGTTAAAAATGGCTAGATAGGCATAATGAACCAGAACGTTAATGGTTCAACAGCAATGATGATTCTATCGCGCGAAATTCAGTCGCCGCATTGATCAGCGATTCTGCGGTCAGGGAGGGTACACCATAGACGATGGTAGAGGCAGCAAAGTCTCTACCGACGCGCTCTAACAACAGATCAAAATCACCATCGCCAGACAGGAGCACTAAACAATCGGCGGTCGTCTCGGTTGCGGTAAAGGTATCCATCACGTCGATGGTCAAGCCAACGTCCCAGTCGCCTTTGGCCGACCCATCGTGGCGTTGAATGTAGGGTTTTAGTTTTACCTCGAAACCGATATTGCGCAAAATCTGCTGAAACCCTTGCTGTTGAGCGTCACCGCGGTCAATCGCGTAGGCATAGGCGGTGACGATTTCGCCGTCGCAACTGAGTTGGCGCCAGAGCTCGCGGTAATTAAAGTGGCAACCATGCACCTGTTTAACGGTGTAATATATATTTTGCACATCGACGAACAGGGCGATTTTTTTCATCGTCTTAATCTACCAATTTGGCGACAAAATCACGCGTTAACGTCCTTGCCGACATGAAAAAGCAGCCGGCAGCGAGAATGAACCAGCAGACGGTCAACGAGATAGCCTGCTTGAGGCCGGTCGAATTTGCCAGATCACAGATCGAGCGCTGTACCGCGTCCAGATCGACGGCGTTCGCCAGACACGCAGTTGCCGTCAACTGCCCAGTGATATCCAGCTCAACGAGTTGCTGACGCATAAAAAAGTCGCTCATAAAACCGACAAAATAAGGCCCCAACCCGTTGCCGACAAGGGAGACAGCAATCAATAGAATAGCGATCGCCGCAGCGCGCGAGCGATTGCTAACCACACCTTGACCGATATTGTACTGAGCGCCCAAGTACGCATAGTGGCAGACCGCACCAATACCCCAGAGGATCAGCAGGGTATTTAGATCGTCGACATAAAACGCCAAAATATACGCCGGCACCGCCACCAGCAATCCAACCGCCGGAACCCAAGCCACCGCGGTTTGCGAGTAGGGGGTTAATTTTTCGGTAATGTAACCGCCTAAAAAAGTACCCAGTGCCGCCAATAAAGACAGCGGCGCGCCAAATTGTATCGCTGCGTCCCTGACGCTCAAACCGTGTTCACGCTGCAAAAACGGCGCCTGAAAGCTGATCAGACCATAACCGACAAACGCGACCATCGAAGCCCCTGCGGTCATCCACCAAAACGTGGGTTTGTGCTTTAATTCACGAAAAGCTACCAGCCAATCCTGCGACTGAGTCGCGGCTGATTCCGGCGGGTCTGAGTACCCGCGAGGCGGTTCTTCAATCGCCATATATACCCACAGCGCGACCGCAATACCGGGTAGTCCAACCGCCACAAAGGCGATCCGCCAGCCCTCGACCGAGCTCCAGTCAAGCCAGCCAAAAAGCCCTCCCAAACCGATGCCGGCGACCCATGCGCCCACCTCGGCGCCCTCCATCTGCGCCAGCGGGCCGCCAAAAAGGTTGGCTAGCACACCACCCAAGGTCACACCCATCGAATAGATCCCAATCGCGGTAGCGCGCTTGCGGGCGATAAAGTAATCGCCAATAATCGAGTTCGCTGGCGGCGTACATCCAGCCTCCCCCACGGCCACCCCTATGCGAAATGCCAGCAGCGCAAGAAAGCCCGCCGCAAGACCGCATAGAGCGGTCATTAGCGACCACAACACAATGCACACGGCGATGATTTTGACTCGGTTGCCGCGATCAGCCCACAGCGCAATAGGCAATCCCATCAACGCATAAAAAATGGCAAACGGCGGGCCATACAACAGCCCCCATTGCGCATCGGTCAAACCAAAGGAGTCTATAATGGGCTGCGCGACCACTGCAATCAGCGTTCGATCGATAAAATTGAGCGTGTACACCAGCATCAACAATAACAACACGTAATTGCGATACCCGGGTGTGCCATAACCGGTCAGGTGGCCATCGTGCGATGGTTCTGGAGAAGTCCTCATTGTCGGTTCGCCTTATAATATTGGAGTGCTCATCGGCGCCATTGTCGAGGAGTCAGGCTTTTGTCGCCAGCAGTGTAACGTGGGGAGCGCCCACATCTCAAACCGACGAACCAATAAAGACACCGTGACAACCCGACGCAGTCGTCATGGCGCAAACACTGGGCGATTGATCAAACCGATGCCTCGGGCTCTGTCATCGCCGCCAAAAACATCGCGCCCAACCCTCTATCGTTATATCGCTCTATCGCTCTATCGCTCTCATGCCAGCGGTGATCCACGCGGCGTAAAACGCGAAAAAACCATCGGCACGCGGCATTTACCGCTCGGGCATAAGCGCCCAATAACGCATCTGTCCGCGCGGCAAACGATCCTCACTCGAGGACTGTCTAGCCTATTAAAAATCCCCTTTTGTCGCCTTAAACGCTTGCGATCAGCGTATCGAACGCCTAGGCTTAAAAAAATCTAACGCCGGGCATGGGTCCATTGAGCATAATACAATCGAAGAGCGGCTACCCAACAGGCGGTGGTCACCCATGATGAGGTTATCACCTATGCGACTAGGGAAAATATGCCTGATTGTTGCGAGCCTGATGATAATCGGCGGTGGTTATTTTTATCCCAAAATGATCGCGCTCAAGTCCGTCGCACAACTTTTCGACTCGCGTTACATCGTTGAAAATTTTCGCTCTGCTAAGACTCTGTGGCCAAGCACAGGCTTAACCGCATCGCCCACACCCCGACCCTACCCAGAGCGATTATCGAACGCCCTGCCCGAGGACTTTAACCACGCTGGCAAAACCTACAGCACCGGACAATTTCTCGACGATTCTTGGACCACCGGCCTGCTGGTGATACAAGACGATGCGCTCATTTACGAAAACTATTACTTGGGCAATAGCGTTTCGACGCAACATATCTCGTGGTCGGTGGCCAAGTCTTTTATCTCGGCGCTGATCGGTATTGCCGTCGACGAGGGTCAGATTGCCAGCATCGAGGAGCCTGTGGATCTTTATGCCCCCGAGCTGATCGGATCGGGTTATCAGGGTGTGCGCATTAAAGATGTTCTGCAGATGTCATCGGGTATTGGCTTTGACGAAGACTACGCTGATTTTAACAGCGACATCAACCGCTGGGGGCGCGATTTTGCGCTGGGTAACTCCCAAGACGCCTTTGCCGCAAGCCTCTCGCGCAGCGTGACGCCGGGCACCCTCAATCACTATGTCAGTATCGATACCCACGTGCTGGGCATGGTGCTCGCCCGAGCGACCGGGCGCACCATCACCGACTATATGCAGACCAAGCTCTACCAACCGATGGGCATGGAGCAGGATGGTTATTGGATCATCGATGGACACGATGTCGAGATGGCGCTGGGCGGGCTAAATCTTACCCTCAGAGACTTTGCCAAGCTCGGCTCGCTCTACCTAAACAACGGCCGGTCGGGAGGTCGGCAAATCGTTCCCACAGCATGGGTCGATGCATCGATTACACCGGACGCGCCACATCTGATGCCCGGCGACAATTTCGGCTACGGCTATCAGTGGTGGATACCCGCAGGTCAACAGGGCGAGTTTATGGCGCAAGGCGTGTATAACCAATACATTTACGTCAATCGAGCGACGCGAACCGTGATCGTCAAATTTTCGGCCAATCCCCGCTACAACGATCCCGACTATGCACCCGCCAGTGATCGCGCGCACCTCGCGCTATTTCGCGCCATCGCCGCAAACAACAATCCGACATTTAAGCCGGTTGATAAATAACGCCGCCTGCTCCACTGGCAGTTTTTAGGCCGCATAGGCCAATTGGTCGGTTAATCAATCGGTCATCACCGGGGAGCGTTTGACAGGCAAGTGCGATCCAACACCTGCCGCTCAGCGAGACGTCTTTAACCGGGTAGCTATTAAATAATGGGCACATAAAACCCCCATTGATAACCACAGGCAAGCGCCCCACCGCCAAATGCAAAAGCGCATAATGCTGATCGAACCTCGCCTGATCGTTGGCGCTAATGCGCGTTGCTAAAAGCTCGGCATAGCGTCCTAACACTCACCGTCGTGTGCAGGCAACAATTCACGCCCTATATGGCCACTAATTAATAGTATGCTTGGCGAGAGCTCGCGCGCCCGGTTATGCTTTATGTGAGCCTTGTGTGAGCCTTATGTGAGCCTCATGTAAAGCGTAAAATCGCCCACAGTAGCGCCGCCCTGATTCGCGCAGCGATGCCGAATTAACCGAAGCTTAAACTATTCAATAATACATAGCAAAATATTATAAAATCATTGATGATTTTAAGTGTAGGCTGGAGTCCAACCTTATCCCAGCTCACTAGCCAAAGCATTACCTTAGCCAAAGCATTGGCCATATCATTGACTAGGCCAACAACATTCGAGACTTGTATAGCGCATAAATACTTAGAATTTATAGAGGGCGAAATGGACTTATATCAAGCCATACCAGTGTCGAGCGCAGGCCGAATGCCGCCATCAGGCCACTGTGCAGCCCAGCCAACGACAACAAAGTCTATATCAAAGCCGCTAATCAAGCCGACAATCAAGCCGACAATCACAACGCACAAGAACGTTCTCGTGCCAATCAAAGCACTTAAATCAATGCGCATAAATCGGCTGCACAGCCGAACCGCTTACAACGGCTCAGACGCAAAAATCTCACGACGACTGCAAGGCACACGAGCAAGGTTCAACGTTGCGTCGCCCTTTTTTGCCGATTGGAAAAGTACCAAAAATCTGCACATTTTTAGATCTCAAAACGTGTCTAACAGTTTTTGGAGATTAATGTATGCAACATCAGGCAACCGTGTATGTCATAGACAATGGAGACGATCATCTTTTTGATCATGCTAATCTCCATTTTTCTGGACTCAAAACAGTTAATTTTGATTGCGCGCAGTCGCTACTCAATGCGCTTCAGTCGACCCACAACGACCTTACTGAGTCGTGCATTTTGGCAGACATTTTTCTGCCCGACATGTGCGGTCCAGAACTGCAAAAGAAATTGAAACGTTGTGGCTATGATCTTCCCATCGTATTTTTTTCGCCAAGCAATGCTCTCATTCAATCTATCCAGGGCATGCGCGAGGGCGCTGTTAATGTTTTGGAGCAACACTGCTCAAAAGCCGCGTTATTAGACAGCGTGGTCGAAGCGCTGCAGCAGCACGCGCACATCTGTCAGCGCCACGCCGAAGAAAAACAGTACCAACGTAGATACCACAGATTAACGCCGCGAGAGCGCCAAGTGTTTAGCCTGATCATGGGCCCAGAGGGCCGACCCTCAGGCAGCCGTGAAATATCAGAGCGATTATTCATCAGCAAGCGAACCGCAGAACACCACATCGCCGCGATCAAGGAGAAAATGGAAGTGCCCTCCACCCTTGCGCTCATTGATATGGCACGCCTTTATGAATGCTAATGCAACAAAAGCCCGCGCACTCTTAAGCAAAAGGGTTATGACTCGTGCGTACTGACAAAGCAGCCATCCCTCAACGGCCGTTAAACGCATGTCTAGTATAATTGGCAGCCAACTGCGGATGGCAAAAAACCTGACAAAAACGGGTAACCTGCTAGCCGCACAAAGCATCTATAAGAACATTTTAGTGTCCTTCCCCAACAACCGGCTCGCCTTAATCTGCGATCAGCAATTAGCCCGAATACACCCCCAAAAGAGCGAACTAGCGAACAGCCAAGAGCTCACTCTGACGGCACTTTTAAACGCTGGAAACAATAAATCGGTACTCGCAACAGCCCTGCCACTGGCCAAACTATTTCCCAGTGACAACTTTTTACTGACCATCATTGCCAAGGCTCTAGCAAGGTCAAAAAATGTCGGGCTGAACGTTAAACAGAACGCAGTGGAGCCGAATTATGCAGGGGCGTACAACTACATCGGCGATGCATTACGCCAAAACGGTAGTTTTGATGACGCGATCATCAGCTACCAAAAAGCCCTGACCATCAAACCGAAGGTGGCAGAGGTCTATTTTAATATGGGCTGTGCTTTTCAGAAAAAAGACGCCTTTAACCAAGCGTTAGTCTGCTACCGACAGGCCATCAGCATTAAACCCGACTATGCAAAAGCACACAACAATATTGGCACGGTGCTCCATCGTACGGGCGCTCTCAGCGATGCGTTGATCAGCTATCACAAGGCGCTGTCCGCCAATCCAGAGTACGCCGAGGCGCACTACAATATTGGCAACATTAATACTGCACTGGGGGAATCGGCAGCAGCGATTGAAAATTATACGCAAGCCGCCCGCATCGACCCTGACGATGCCGACACCAAACATATACTTGATGCGATTACCGGAGTGCAAACATCGGCCCCGCCAATAAGTTATGTCGAATCATTATTCGATGAATACGCGGCCAATTTTGATCAGTCTCTGCAGGTAGACCTGCACTATGAAATGCCAATTATTCTAAAAAACACTATGCTCGAAGCGCAAAACAACACCTCGTTGGGAGCGATATTAGATATGGGCTGTGGCACCGGATTAGCTGGCACCGCTGTGCAAGATTTCTGCGACTCTATCGAAGGCGTGGATGTATCCAAGGGAATGCTCGAGCAGGCAAAAAAGAAACAGGTGTACGACAAATTAACCCACGCCAACATTGCACAGTACCTCGATACCATGCCCTTGGACTTTGATTACTTTGTTGCCACCGATGTCTTTAACTATATCGGTGATTTAAAAAATATATTCAAACTTATCGCCAGTCGGAATGGTCGCAAAACCAAAATAGGCTTTTCCACCGAGCATCAATCCAAAGAGGGTTTTTATCTACAGGCGTCAGGTCGATATTCTCATTCAAAAGCCTATATTCAGAGCTTATGCGACGAGTATGGCTATAAGATGGTGCATTTTTCTGTCGTTAATTTACGCCGTGAAAACGGCAAATTCTTAACCGGCGCGGTGTATATTGTCGAGTGGTGTAAATAGTTGCCCGCACGGTTGGCTGAGGCCTAGGCGAGTTTCCGGCGAGCGGCCGTTACCGTCAACAGCCGTGGCGATAAAATTACAGCTTTCGAACCCATTACAGCTTTCGAACCCAAAGCCCCCTTGGTTGAGAGCCCTAGAGCCATAAAGCAAGTGCCATTAATTAAGAGCCATAAATCAAGAGCCCTAGAGCAATAGCTCGCGAACCACAGCCTATCTTCGCCTCAAAGTGGCTGTTTTGCCGAGCGTAAATACTCAAGCGGCGTATCCAGCAGACAGGGCCGATTGCCATCTCGCAAGGGTTATGGGTTGAACCGAAAAAACCGCTGCAAAATTTCTTGCAGGCGAATGTACCAATGGGGAACAGACGGCCCCTCTCCTGCAAATTTAAGCGCCGGATGCACGCTCATAATCTGCGTTAACAGCTGTTCGCGCTCGGGCTCGATATCCACCAAAAACACGTGCTGACCATTTTTTAAGGTTTCATCAAAATGGGCAAAGCGTTTATTTTTTTTCTGGATACCGATAAATCCGCCCTCCCAGGTGCAAAAGCCCAAGGTGATGATCGACAAAAATACAAATGGCAGCCAGATTATGCCCTGCGCCCAGCCCGACACATAACCTATAAATAGCACCGTAAAAGCGCTGCAAACCCCTATCATCGCACCCATTTTTGTCCCAGATACAACGTTCGTTCGCAATACCGCCTCGACTTCTTGTAACCTTCCGTGCTCTGCCACGGCGCAATCGTCCAAACTCAAAACATGAATGTGCGGCTTAGAGATGCCCCGCTCCTCTAGTTCAACTTCTACGTCTTCAAGCTCATCGAGGTCATCGCTAATATAAAAGTGTCGTTTCATATCTCTACCTCCCTAGCGTGTGGGTGCCGTCAGTTAAAAAATATCAGTCGATTGAGATGGGTGTAGCTGGCTTCGCTGGCCATTAATCCAATTAATACCAACAGGCAAAGTGGCGGCGATAAAATCGCCAGTACAAACGCAATACGCTCCCACACCATGTGCATAAAGATCGCCACGATCAAACCCGCCTTTAAAAACATAAAGACCAAAATCAATGTCCAACGCAGCGCGCCCTGTAGCTGTAAAATATCCACCAGATAAGAAAAGCTACTGAGCACAAACAACAGCCCCCAAACTTTAAAATACACGCTGATAGGATGCTGTTGATGGCCTTCTGACTGGTTGTGGGTTTGCATCGTAGATCCTCCTACCACAAATAAAAGAATGCGAAAATAAATACCCAGACTAAATCGACAAAATGCCAGTAGAGACCGGTAATTTCGACAATTTCGTAACCTCGCTCTCGATAGTCACCGCGCCATACCTTGGCCGCCACAATGATCAGATAGATCACCCCAATCGAGACGTGAAAGCCATGAAATCCAGTGATCATAAAAAAGGTCGCGCCAAATTGGGCGGCACCCATCGGGTTACCCCACGGACGAACCCCCTCCTCGGTGATGAGCTTGGTCCATTCAAACGCCTGCATGCCAACAAAACACACGCCCAGCGCCGCGGTCACCAGCATCAACATGGCCGCTTGCTTCGGCTGTCGGCGATAGCCGCAGTTGACCGCCATGGCCATGGTGCCGCTGCTGGTAATCAGCACGAACGTCATAATGGCGATCAGTAGTAACGGCAGATGCTCCCCAGCAATGGTCAGGGCAAAGACCTCGCTGGCATTCGGCCAGGCTTCGGCCGTGGTCATGCGCACCGACATATAGCCAACCAAAAAGCAGCTAAAGATAAAGGTGTCGCTCAGCAGGAAAATCCACATCATGGTTTTTCCCCAAGAGACGCGCTTAAAGGCGTCCTTGTCTGAGGCCCAGTCGGTGATTAAGCCGTTCACACCGTCGCCGGTCGCTGGTGAGTCAGTGGTCATAACGCGCTAACCTCCAAAGCCACAAAATTCTGCGATCGCGGCGTATGTACCCGGCGAGCTCGACAGCAACGCAAACAGTAATACCCACACCAGCAGTAAAAAATGCCAGTACAGGGCGCACAACTCGACGCTCAGTGTCGCCAGACACAGGCCTTTTTCACTCGGGTCGCGTCGCTCGCGCTGCAGGCGAGTGTTGGCGATCAACCAGGCCACCATACCGCCCATTAGATGTAGACCATGAAGCCCGGTAAGCAGGTAAAAAAAGGCATTGGCGGGGTTGCTGGTGGCATAGTAACCGCGGCTTGTTAGGTAATTCCAAAACGTCAATTGACCAATCAAAAAGCCGCTGGTTGCAAACCCGGCAAGCCACAAAAACTCGCGGCTGTTGCCCAACTCAGGTTTGCGCAGTTCGCGACGCACGCACTCAAGCGCGATGCTGGCGACCAACAAAAACGCACTGTTCAACCACAGTTGGTTGGTCTGCCCAAGCGGCTGCCACGGCTCCGACAACGCCTGCCAATCCGAGACTTGGGAGCGCAGGATATAGGAGATAAAAAACAGTAAAAACATCGATGTAATCGATGCCATCAGTAAATGCAGGCCGGTTTTTGCGCTGGCGCTGCGACGAGCAAAATAGCCCGGCATGGGTATTGGCAAAGACCTATTTTCGGCAAACATAATCTTCTCCGCTGATTTAATTAGCTGGCAGTACCTCATCTTCATCACTTTCATGAACCGGCACCTCTGATGCCGGGGTGGTTTGCGGTGTGTAATCCAGTTCTGCGCCCGGTACCGCATAGTCGTATGCCCAGCGATGCACCACCGGTAGCGATGGCCCCCAATTGCCATGCTTGGGCGGCGTGTCGGGGGTCAGCCATTCAAGCGAACAGGCGCGCCATGGATTGCCGCCCGAGGGGGGGCCTCTAAAGGCGCTGTAAATCAGGTTGTAGATAAAAAGTAACTGCGAAATACCCACGACAATGGCCACAACGGTAATAAATTCATTTAGGCTGTGCGCCGACTGTGGAATAAATTGATAATCCTCGGATAGATAATAGCGCCTTGGCATCCCCTGAATGCCCAAATAGTGCATGGGAAAGTAAATCAGATAGGTGCCCAGAAAGGTGATCCAAAAGTGTAGTTTGCCAATCCCATCGTGGAGCATGCGGCCGGTGACTTTTGGGTACCAATGATAAATCGCGCCAAAGACCACTAAAATCGGCGCAACGCCCATCACCATATGAAAGTGTGCGACCACAAAATAGGTGTCGGACAACGGAATGTCGACCACCACGTTACCCAAAAATAAACCGGTCAGCCCACCCACCAAAAAAGTCACGATGAACGCCAGAGAAAACAGCATCGGCACCGTCAGATGGATGTTGCCGCGCCACAGTGTCAGTAGCCAGTTGTAGACTTTGAGCGCGGTTGGTACGGCGATCACTAGGGTGGTAACGGCAAAGAAAAAACCAAAGTAGGGATTCATGCCGCTAACGTACATGTGGTGTGCCCAAACGATAAAACTCAGACCGCCTATCCAGACGATCGCCCACACCATCATGCGATAACCAAAGATGCTGCGCCGCGCGTGGACGCTAATCAAGTCGGACACTAAGCCAAAGGCAGGCAGCGCGACAATGTACACCTCTGGGTGCCCAAAGAACCAAAACAAATGCTGGAACAATATTGGACTACCGCCGGTGTGCTCGGTCTTAATGCCAAATTGCAGCATGTCCGGCATGAAAAAGCTGGTGCCGATGGTTTGATCCAACAACATCATCACACCGCTGACGAACAGCGCCGGAAAGGCCAACAAAGCCAAAATAGTGGCGACAAAAATGCCCCAAACGGTGAGTGGCATTCTGAATAGGGTCATGCCGTGGGTGCGCGCTTGGAGCACCGTGGTCACGTAGTTGAGTCCGCCCATGGTCGCCGCCACGATAAATATAATCAACGACACCAACATCAGGATGATGCCCCACTCTGAACCCGGCGTACCAGCGGTGATCGCCTGTGGTGGATACAGCGTCCAAC
>CAJIZO010000003.1 GCA_905181995.1 Flavobacteriaceae bacterium TMED48 | reverse complement strand
GATTGCCGCGGTGCTGGCCAACAGTGACGAAGTGTATAGCGCGGGGATGGCCTACGGAAATTCTAAGATTCGCTCGCTGGGTCGCCGCCACGAGTTGGAGGCCGACGGCAGCGGTGCCGAATACATGGCCAAACTCGGCTACGACGTCGATGAAATGCTCGCCATGCTGTCGATTATGAAGGACTTTGAAATCTTGCAAAAGAACCAGGCCCGCGCCAAGGGCGCGGTGCGCCCGACTTATCATGGGGTGTTTGCCTCTCATCCGCGCAACGATGCGCGACTGCGTGCGGTGGTCTCGCGGGCCAAATCACTGAGTTCTGACGTGCAGCGCGACGACGGCGCGGCGGCCTACCGCAAACTAACGCAAGGGTTGGTTTGGGGCGAGAATTTTTTGGCCAAGGAAAACCCCGCCGAACGCTACTCTAACATGGCGTGGCGGGTGCGTTTTGATCTTCCCGAAGGCTGGACGCAAGCCTCGGGGACGGCGCCGGTTGTGGTCGTCGGCAGCCAACCCGAGGGACTCGCGACGCTGAGTATGCAGCGCCTAGCGCGAACCGCGCAGAGCCCAGAAGAATTTCTCTACAACCAAATGAACGTCGCCGCGGTCGAGAGCGGCGAAGCCATCGCACCCGCCCGCCTCAAGGGCTTCAGCGGCATTCTTAAAGAGCCCTCAGCGTCACTTAATAAAGAGCCCTCAGCTTCTCTTAATGAAAAGCCGTTAGCCTCGCTTAATGAAAAGCCGTTAGCGTCGCTTAATAAAAAGCCATCAGCCTCGCTTAATAAAGAGCCCTCAGCGTCGCTTAATGAAAAGCCTAATGAAAAGCCTCTAGCGTCATCCAATAAGAACCCCGCAGCAACGCCGCCAAGCACCACAAAATCGGTTCGCGTGGCGGTCATCTACTACAAATTATACGCCTACGTGTTTCGCGGTGAGGTCGTCGACGGCGACAATTTTGTCGAACAAGACGCGCTGTTTATGGACGCCATCAAGACCTTTAGGCCGATCTCGCGGGCCGAAATCGCCGGGCAAAAACCCCAGCGCGTGCACTATATTAGAGCCACCGGCAACACCACCTTTAGCGGCTTGGCCAAGGCCTTTGGCCTGTCGAAAAAAGACGTCGACATCCTGCGCGTGATCAATGGTCTGTACCCAGCCGGTGAGCCGAGCGCCGGCGATATTATCAAGGTTTTTAAACAGTGACCTGCAATTGCGCGCAGCGCCGCAGCCGCCTGTGCTAAGTGGCCGAACCCTAGCCCTGATCGCAGGCACCGGACTGGCCACCTGCGGACTATGGCTAATCAACCCGCCGTGGTCGGACCCGCCGAACCCAGAGCCGGCTTGGCTGGCGCAATACGACTCGCCCGACAGCATCGATGATCTGCAGCGCTCGCTGGAAAACCAATTACTCGACGATCAGGTCGCCGAGCATTTTTCAAGCGTCGAGCAGGTCGATGAACAGGTGGCAGAACGCAGCCTTGAGGATCGCTTAACGCATTTAACCCGCACGATCACCACCCGCGCGGAACCCAGCGCAGCCGAACTTGACACCTTTTATCAACGCCACCGCGAAGCGTATCGAGAGGCGGCGCAGATGTCGCTGCGCCAAGTGGTATACACCAGCGCCGTCCACGGGGGCATGGCGCAGATCGCCGCGACAAAGGCGCTCGAGGCGAGCCGCAACGGCAGCCAACCGATGGGCGATAACAGCAGTTTGGCGAGCCACTACGACAATCTATCGAGTCTCGCGCTCGGCGATCTGATCGGCATGGACGCCAGTCGAAAGATCGTCGCTCTGGCGCGCAAAAGCACCGAACTACCCTGCTGGGGTGGGCCAATTAGCTCGTCGGTCGGGGTGCATTTGGTCTGTATCGAACGGTTTGCGCTGGGCGCAGTGCCGGATCTCGACGACGTTCGCCCGCAAGTCGTCAACGATTGGCGGCATGCCGTAGTAGCGCAGGCCGCGGATGGTCGCTAGCCGTCAAGCCAGCAGTGCCTTGAAGAATTCACGCAGGCCGTCGGCCCCACCAGTCTGCCAGGCGCGCAACGCGGCGGTGCCGACAATTGCAACATCGGCCGCGCCGCGCAAGACCTCGAGATCGTCGCGACTTGAAACGCCAAACCCAACGCCGATGGGCACCTCGGTGTGCCGACGACAGCGCTCGATCAGGGCCAGAACATCGTCCCCCATCGCGGTTTTAGAGCCGGTTACGCCCTTGCGCGCAACGACGTAGGCCATGCCTCGGCAGGCCTCACCCAGCACCGCCAAACGCGCGTCACTGGTGGTCGGAGTCATCAACACGATCGGCTCGATGGCGGCGGCAGCCGACAATCGATAGAGATTTTCGGATTCCTCAATCGGCAAATCGGGCACGATAAAGGCGACGCCACCGGCGTCTGCCAAGCGCTCGACAAATTGCGCCTCGCCCATCTTGTAGACGGTGTTGTAGTAACCCATCATCATGACCTTGAACGAAAAGCGTTGGCTTACGGCGTGCATAAAATCAAAACACTGATCGATTGTAGTACCGGCTTTGAGCGACGCCTCATTGGCTTTGACGAATAGCGGGCCGTCGGCGCTGGGTTCAGAAAACGGAAATTGTAATTCGACTAAATCGACACCGGCGGCGTGCATAATTTCTAACGCCTGCATGTTCGCCTCGAACGACGGATAACCACAGACCACGTGCGCCATGACCAAAATATCGCGCTGCTCGCGTCGCTGGTGAATGTACTCGGCCAGCGCCATCAGTTTTTCTCCTGCCGGTACTGGTCGGCCTTGGCGCATATAAAATCCTTCCACTTCTGATCGTCAAGGGCGTCGGCAATGGTAAAGATGTCTTTGTCGCCACGACCCGATTGGTTGATCAAGATGATTTCATCGCGACCCATACTCGGGGCTTCGTCGATGGCGGTGACAAAGGCATGGGTGCTCTCTAGCGCCGGTATCAGCCCCTCGGTGCGCATGCACAGGCGCAGCGCGTCTTTGACCTGCTCATCGGTTGCCGCTTCAAAGCGCACTTTGCCCTGTTCCCACAGGTAGGAAAAAATCGGATTGACGCCAATGTAATCGAGTCCGGCGGCAATCGAGTGGGTCTCGTTCATATTGCCTTGATCGTTTTGTAAAAAATAGGTTTTAAAGCCCTGGGCAACGCCGACCGAGGCATCGTTGTACGCCAGTCGCGCGGCGTGCAAATTGGAACCGGCGCCGAGACCGCCGGCCTCACAGCCTATTAGCTCGACGTTATCGTCGGACAGAAATCCCTGAAAGATACCGATGGCGTTAGATCCTCCGCCGACGCAAGCGTAGACGCGATCGGGCAGTTTGCCGGTAAGGCCGAGAAGCTGCTCGCGCGCCTCGAGCCCAATGATCGACTGAAACCAACTGACCATTTCGGGGAACGGGTGAGGGCCACAGGCGGTGCCAAGTACGTAGTGGGTGTCGGCCATGTTGGCGACCCAATCACGCATGCACTCGTTGATCGCATCTTTGAGCGTGCGTTGACCGTCCTCGACGGCGATGACCTCGGCGCCGAGGTTCTCCATCCAAAAAACGTTTGGACGCTGGCGCGCAACATCGACCGCACCCATATAAACTTTGCAGTCAAAACCAAAGCGCGCAGCCATGGTAGCGGTGGCAAAACCGTGCTGGCCTGCGCCGGTCTCGGCAATGACGCGGCGCTTACCCAGGCGCTTGCAGAGCAGCCCCTGGCCCATCACATTATTGATTTTGTGCGAGCCGGTATGGTTCAGGTCGTCGCGCTTGACGTAGATCTGCGCACCCCCCAACTGCTGCGAAAGATTGGCCAAGTGGGTCACCGGCGTCGGGCGACCCGAGTAATTTTGCAATAGCTCGACGTACTCTCGCCAAAAGGTCGGATCGGCCTTGCACTGCCTAAAGCAGGCGAGTAACTCCTCGATGGTGGCGTGTAATATTTCTGGCAGGAAGACCCCGCCATACTCTCCGTAGTAACCTTCTCGACCTTCTGAAAAGTCAAAAATATCCATACAATCTCTCTCATTTATTACTTGGTGGTGGGTCGCGTCCGGTGCTGCTTCGTCGAGCTGCGGCTGGCGTTGTTTACCGCCAAACAACGCCGACCAGAATCGAAGAGCGGCTCCGGCGCGCACGCGGTGACGGGCGAATGACCCAAACCGCGACGTGGCTGCTGGGCACCAGCAAAAACCGGCGCACAAGTGTAGCCAAGTCACCGCGACAGCACAAGATTGGCCGCTATGGCGCAAGCTTAGATGTTGCATCAATGGGCAACGCGCTATTTATCCCCAGCCCCCGCCACCCACGGCAAAGCACTAAATGCGTGGGCATGAGCGAGTTATCCACAACTTTTACGCGGCATTGTTAAAAAATGAATAATAATATTGTGCAACAAAAACACTAGATGTAGTGTTTAGGCATTTTAATAACACTAAATGTAGGATAGAATTCTATTCTCTAGTTCGATTTAGCTAGCGACAATAAAACGCTTAAAGCGGCAGCGAACAGACGCCAATCGGTGGAAACAGACGATACCAACCCGCTGGCGGTAACCGCGCCAGCGGCAAAAATAAGAAGGAAGAGAGTATGAGTGTAGCAAAACTGAAGTCGGTGAAGGCCATAGCGGAATCCCGCGTAATCGAAATGCAAGACGCCTCGCTGGATATCTGGGATAAAAAGTACCGCCTCAAAGACAAGCAAATGCAGCCAGTCGATATCGACATCGACGCCACTTACAGTCGCGTTGCCAAGGCGCTTGCCAGCGTCGAAGACGAACAGCAGCGGGCGCTATGGCAGGAACGCTTTGAATGGGCCTTGAACCACGGAGCGATCCCGGCTGGCAGAATCATCTCCAACGCCGGTGCCCAAGCGTACAAACCAGCCACCTCGACCATTAACTGTACCGTATCTGGCACCGTGCCGGACTCGATGCAGGGCATACTTGAGCGCAACCTTGAAGCCGGGCTCACGCTCAAGGCCGGTTGCGGTATCGGTTATGAATTTTCTACCTTGCGCCCCAAGGGTGCCTACGTCTCGGGTGCTGGTGCCTATACTTCGGGGCCGCTGTCGTTTATGGATATTTTTGACAAGATGTGCTTTACCGTCTCTTCGGCGGGCGGGCGACGGGGCGCGCAAATGGCGACTTTTGACGTTAGCCACCCCGATGTTTTCGATTTTGTGCGCGCCAAGCGCGAAGACGGTCGACTGCGTCAGTTCAATCTCTCGCTGCTTATCACCGAAGAGTTTATTCAGGCGGTACGCGACAATGGCGAGTGGGATCTGACCTTCCCGGTCACCGCCAAAGAGGTCGATGGCGGCCTCGATATCAAGGGCGACGATATTGTCTGGAAGGCCTTTCCAACGACCGAGGGCTACGTCAAGAACAAACAGGGTCTGGTGGCCTGTCGTATCTACGAGACCATCCGCGCGCAAAAATTGTGGAATGCGATTATGTCGTCGACCTACGATTTTGCCGAACCCGGATTTATCCTCATTGACGAGGTCAATAAAAATAACAACAACTGGTTTTGCGAAGATATTCGCGCCACCAACCCGTGCGGAGAGCAGCCGCTCCCACCCTACGGAAGCTGCCTACTCGGATCGGTCAACCTGACCAAGTTTGTGCGAAACCCGTTCACTGAAGCGGCCTATTTTGACTGGGATCAGTACACCGAGGTGGTCGCGATCTTCACGCGTATGCTCGACAACGTGGTCGAAATCAATGGCCTACCGCTGGACGGACAGCGTGCCGAAATCGAGTACAAACGTCGCCACGGCATGGGCTTTTTGGGCCTGGGCTCGACCATTACCATGTTGCGCATGACCTATGGCGATGCCGAGTCGCTGGAATTTACCGAGCGCGTATCGCGCGATATGGCGGTAGCCGGTCTGCAAGCAGGCCTTGAGTTGGCACGCGAAAAGGGACCTGCACCGATCATGAACGACGCGTTCAAAGTGACCGCCGAAATGCTCTTTAAGCAGCCTGATCTGGCCAAAGACGGCATTAAAGTCGGCGCAAAAATTGCTGGTAAGGTGTTGCTCGGCAAGTACAGTCGGTACATGCAACAGATCGCCCAAGTCGCGCCGCAACTGGTGGAAGAACTGATCGAGGAGGGCTGTCGCTTTAGTCACCATACGTCGATCGCGCCCACCGGCACCATCTCGCTATCGCTGGCGAACAACGTCAGTAACGGTATCGAGCCAAGTTTTGCCCACCACTATGCGCGCAACGTGATTCGCGAGGGGCGTAAAACGAAGGAAAAGGTCGATGTGTACTCCTACGAATTGCTCGCCTACCGAACGCTGATCAATCCGCAGGCGATGCCGTTTAGCGCCGAACCCGAACAGGCCCTACCCGACTATTTTGTCAGCTCAGAAAATATTATGCCGCGCCAACACGTAGACATTCAGGCGGCCGCACAAAAGTGGATCGACTCGTCAATATCAAAAACCATCAACGTGCCAACCGATTGCAATTATGAGGATTTTAAAGATATTTATCTGTACGCCGCTGAGAAAGGACTCAAGGGCTGTACCACATTTCGCTTTAATCCAGAGGCCTTTCAGGGGGTTTTGGTGAAAGAGCAGGATCTCGAAAATACCACCTACAGCTTTACCCTCGAGGATGGCAGCAGCGTCGAGTTTAAAGGCAACGAAGAAGTCGAGTACGACGGTGAAATGCACACCGCAGCGAACCTCTTCGACGCCTTAAAAGAAGGCTATTACGGAAAATTTTAAACGCGCAGAGGCGTTGCTATCGAGATCTTTGGAGAATTGACATGAGTAGAAAAATCGAACAAAAAATCGTCGGCTACAAGGTGGCGAACAATGACGAGGTGGCCGAAGAGAAGCCGGTCATCAGCGAAAGTAACATTATTCAGATGCACGAAAAAGTATCTCGACCCGAGGCGCTGTCGGGCAGTACCTATAAAATCAAGACGCCGCTGTCGGATCACGCGCTGTACTTGACGATTAACGATATCATTCTCAACGAGGGCACGGATCACGAATTGCGTCGGCCCTTTGAAATTTTTATCAATTCAAAAAATATGGATCACTTCCAATGGATTGTTGCGCTGACGCGGGTAATTTCGGCGGTGTTTCGCAAGGGCGGTGACTGCACCTTTTTGGTCGAAGAGCTCAAAGCGGTGTTTGATCCACAGGGGGGGTATTTTAAGCCCGGCGGCAAGTTTATGCCCTCGTTGGTGGCGGAAATTGGCTGGGCGGTAGAGGATCACCTGCAAAAGATCGGCCTGATGACGGTGCCAGAGATACCCGAGCACCAACAACAGATCATGGATGAAAAGCGCGCCGAGTACGACGGCAAAAATACACCCGCGGGGGATTTTCCGTCGAGCGCTGAGGTGTGTAAAAAATGCAGTATGAAAGCGGTGATACTGATGGACGGGTGCATGACCTGCCTCAACTGCGGCGATTCCAAATGTGGCTGAATGTAAGTGCAGTTAAGTGTAAGTGCGGCTAAATGTAAGGGCGGCTATTTAGCCGCCGTTTGAGCGCAAAAGGCGGCCTGTGGGTCCCCATTTTTTCGGGCATTTTTTATCGACTTTGCCCTATGCGTTTGCATCTGTTCTTTGAATTAGTTTTGTCTCTGTATGACAGCGCAATCGATAACAGGTGGCACCCAAGGCGCTTTCTATGGTGCGGACTCGGCCACGGCAGGGTACCATAGACGCGATATCGACGAGCATACAAGGGGACTGTCGCTTTGAGTGATTTAAAACGGTTATTTGCCAGCAATCAGGCCTGGGCTAACGAGATTAAAGAGAAACAGCCAGATTTTTTTAGCCAACTCTCAAAACAGCAGGACCCAGAGTATTTATGGATCGGTTGCTCCGACAGCCGAGTGCCGGCCAACCAGATCGTCAACCTGCCGCCGGGTCAGATTTTTGTGCACAGGAACATCGCCAACGTGGTAGTTCACACCGATCTAAATTGCCTGTCGGTAATGCAGTACGCGGTGGAAATCTTGAAGGTCAAGCACATCGTGGTCTGCGGGCACTATGGCTGCGGCGGCGTTAAAGCCGCCCTCGACGGTGTATCCCACGGGCTAATCGACAACTGGTTGCGGCACATCAAAGACGTACATCGCTTCAACGCCGACCAACTCGAAGCGCTGGAAGGCGAGCAGCGTGTGGATCGATTGTGCGAGCTCAACGTGATCGAACAAGTGACCAACGTGTGCAATTCATCGGTAGTGCAAAAAGCTTGGGAAAATGGCGCCGAGTTGTCGGTTCACGGCTGGATTTACAGCATTGAAAACGGCATTCTCAAAGAGCTGGTGAGCAGTATTTCCTCGGTGCAACAATTGGCCGGCGACCACAAGTAGCCGCACACGAATACCGCCGCGTCGTTGCCGGTCTCCCCTCAGCCAAAAGGCCTTGCCGCAGGGCGCTGTGCGGGTTCGGAGCGACGCAAAGCTCCCAGGGATAAAGCGTTCCTAGAGATAAAGCGCTTCTAGAGATAAAGAGCCCCTAAAGATAAAGCGCTTCTAAAGATAAAGCGCCCCTAGAGATAAAGAGCTCCTAAAGATAAAGCGCTCCTAAAGATAAAGAGCTTCTAGAGATACAGAGCCCCTAAATATAAAGAGCCCCTAAATATAAAGAGCCCCTAGAAAAAGAGCCTCTAAAAAAAGAGCCTCTAAAAAACAGCACCCATGCACCTCTCACCCCGCACTTCTCACCCCGCACCCCGCACCCCGCAAGAGCGGCGAAATTATCCCCTGGAAATGCGATGTTGTAACCTAAATGCCCGCCACCGTTCCTTTTAGCTTTGGCTTTACGGTGGTAATAGTTAACTCAGGCAACCGCTTGGGCGCTGTATCGACATCGCCCAACCTCAAGCGAGCAACGCCTGAATGGCTCGATCGAGACACTCAGCGCTTGAGCGCGCTGCGCTGTTACATAAAAAATATTTTTTACCATAACGCCTTGTTTGAAGATTTATTAGACTATCTTTAATAGCGTGGCGGGGATCGCCGTCTGGGTGTTGCGCATCAATCGCGGAACTTCGCAGCCTGCCGCTTCAGTTGACGCTCCAATCGGAGTCGATTTTTACCTTTCTTGGGGCAGACAAAATGATTTTATTAGTACTTGAAGCGGCCCTGTCCGGGTTAATTCTCTTTGGGATTTATCACTTTTTGGATCGTAAAAGAGTGCCCAAAGACTACGATCCACAGGTTGATTGGTGGATCGCTGGGCTGTTCGTTTTTGCTCCAAAGATGATTATCCGGTTACTGGCTGCAGGATTGGCTATCTTCGAACTACCAACTAAGTTGGTTTTGTTGGGCTACTGCTTGTATGTCGTTATACCTTTTGGAATGCTCCGATTCATGCTCTATTTTGACACGCCAAGAGCGCTGAAATTTGCGTTGTTGGTCCCCGTGGTTAGTTTTTCGTTTGAAGTGATATTTTTTATATTGTTACATGATCCAATGACGTAACCCACTCACTCCCGTTTGGCGCTGTCGCCCAGCGGTTGATTTTGGTCCCCGCAACAACCAGAGTATGAGCAGATGATGGGCAGTTATGTCACCTTGGGGGTGTTTTTATTGCGTGTAACAAAAAATGTTATGCCCGGTGCGCGACTCATCGGGGTTATTATTTGTCGCTCTGGTGCCGAGATCGGTGTTGCCGAAAAATTCATCTGTGCAATAATTCTATGCCAGCGACTCGAAACCAATAACTCAAAACACGCGGCTCTATGGTTACCGAGTCATCGCTATAGGATTGCGCCCTGCGTTAG
>CAJIZO010000002.1 GCA_905181995.1 Flavobacteriaceae bacterium TMED48 | reverse complement strand
GCGGGTTGCCGCGCTGGCTGAAAAACGACTCGACTACAGCGGTGACAATGCTTTTTATGTCACCGCGCAATTCGGCCCACCGCAGGCATTCCTCGAGCGCTATGGGTTAAATGAGGCGCGGTGTATTCCACTCGGCGACTTGGAGTGCTCGCTAAGCGCACTCTGCTATAGATCATGAAGCCGCGCCTTAGGCGTTAACCTGGCGTTGTAAATGGGGGATTAATTGGTCTAGTGGAATCGACTGATTTTCTGACGCCCTACGATATCGGTATTCGATATTGCCATCGTTCAAGCCGCGCTCACCAATTACTAGACGGTGGGGAATACCAATAAGCTCAACATCCGCCAGCATACTGCCGAGTCGAGCCTTGCTCTCATCCATAAACAGAACGTCATAGCCGGCGCTGGTCAGTTGCGCGTAGATCGTTTCTGCGGTCTGCTTAACATTCGCTGACTTGTGCAAATTGACCGGGATCAGCGCAATCTGAAAGGGCGCCAGCGCCTCGGGCCAAATAATCCCTTTGTCGTCATTATTTTGTTCTATAGCTGCGGCCACCACGCGACTCACGCCGATGCCATAACAGCCCATGTGCATCACTTGTTCAACGCCATTTTCATCGAGCACCCGGGCCTTCATGATTTCGCTATATTTGGTGCCGAGTTGAAAAATATGGCCCACTTCGATGCCGCGCTTTATGGTTAATTGACCACACCCATCGGGGCTCGGGTCGCCGGCGACGACGTTGCGAATGTCAGCTTGGATGTAGGTTGGGCAATCGCGCTGCCAATTGACCGAGCGTAGATGGTAGTCATCGCGATTGGCGCCGCACACAAAGGCGTTAAGGCTAGCTGCGCTGTGATCCACTACCATCAGCATGCTCAGCCCGACCGGGCCGAGAGAACCCGGTGTACAGTTAAACGCCCGGTGGATTTGCTCTTCGCTGGCCATGCTGATTTCGCTATCGAGTTGCAGGGCGTGTTGGGCTTTTACTTCATTTAATTGATGATCGCCACGGACTATTAAGGCATACAGCTGGGCATCGCCATCGCCGTTAGTGGCGCTGACAATCAAGGTTTTGATGCATTGTTCAGGGCCAATATCAAAGGTTTTGCAAACGTCATCGATGGTTTTAACGCCCGGAGTCGGCACCTCTGACATCGCCTCGCAGTCTGGGTGCGAGCTTTTTTCTGGGGCTAGGGCTTCGGCCTTTTCGATATTGGCTGCGTAGTCGCTCTGATCTGAGAAAACGATGGCATCTTCGCCGGATTCTGCGAGAACGTGAAATTCGTGGGAGTGACTGCCGCCGATACTGCCAGTGTCGGCTATGACCGCTCTATAATCGAGCCCGCAACGGGTAAAAATCTTGCTGTATGTGCGATACATGCGGTCGTAGGTTGTCTGCAGTGAGGTTTCGTTGAGATGGAACGAATAGGCATCTTTCATGCAAAATTCACGGGTTCTCATAACGCCAAAACGCGGTCTTCGCTCGTCGCGAAATTTGGTCTGGATTTGGTAAAAATTGATCGGTAATTGCCGGTAACTGCGGATGTCGTTGCGCACGATGTCGGTGATAACTTCCTCATGGGTCGGGCCGAGGCAAAATTCACGCTCGTGTCGGTCGCGAATCCGCAGCAGCTCCTGGCCAAATTGCCCCCAGCGCTGAGACTCTTCCCAGAGTTCGGCCGGTTGCACCACTGGCATGGATAATTCGAGCGCTCCCGAGGCGTCCATCTCCTCGCGCACAATGCGCTCGACGTTGCGAAAAACCCGCAACCCCAGGGGCAGCCATGAGTAGAGCCCCGAGGCAAGTTTACGGATCATGCCGGCGCGCAGCATCAGTTGGTGGCTGATTACTTCGGCCTCAGCGGGCGGTTCTTTTTGGGTGCTAATAAGGTATTGGCTGGCGCG
>CAJIZO010000001.1 GCA_905181995.1 Flavobacteriaceae bacterium TMED48 | reverse complement strand
TTCGCGAGCAGTGCATAGATCATCTGATGGCGCTTGACCGGACGCTGTTTGACGAATGCCTCACTTACCAACACCAACTTAAAGTGAGTCTCAGAGTTTTTAGGCACGGCGTGCATGTGGCTCTCATTTGACACCTCGAGATGTTCCATCGACAACTCCTTGAGGCCGGCGACAATGCTCGCTTCTACCGGGCCCACCGCTTAAAGCCCCGCCACTAGATTGATCATCACACCCGCGGCGACAGCCGAGCCAATCACCCCGGCCACGTTTGGCCCCATGGCGTGCATCAACAAAAAATTTTGCGGGTCGCTCTCGAGACCAACGCGGTTGGCAACCCGCGCCGCCATCGGCACCGCAGATACTCCGGCAGCGCCGATCAACGGGTTGATCTTATGGGTGGAAAATTTATTCATCACCTTGGCCATCAAAATACCAGCGGCAGTGCCGATACAGAAGGCCACCGCCCCGAGACCGAGAATACCCAGCGTCTCTGCGTTGAGGAACTGATCGGCGCTCATTTTAGAACCTACCCCGAGCCCCAAAAATATGGTCACCGAATTAATCAATGCGTTTTGGGTGGTATCGCTCAAGCGGTTGACCACTCCGCACTCGCGCATCAAGTTACCAAAACAGAACATACCCAGTAGCGGCGCGGCATCCGGCAGCAACATAGCCACCAGCATCAACAGCAACAGCGGAAAGATAATCCGCTCGGCGGCGGAAACCGGGCGCAACTGCTGCATCTTTATGCCCCGCTCGGCCTCACTCGTCAGCGCGCGCATGATCGGCGGTTGAATAATCGGCACCAATGCCATATACGAATAAGCTGCGACCGCCACTGCACCGAGTAATTCAGGGGCTAGCTTGCTGGTCACAAAAATCGCCGTGGGTCCATCGGCACCGCCAATGATACCGATCGATGCTGCGTCGCGAATGCTAAAGTCGAGAATTCCAAAATGACCCAGTGCCACCGCACCGAGCACCGTGCTAAAGATACCCACCTGAGCCGCGGCGCCGAGCAACAGCGTTTTTGGGTTGGCCAACAGCGACGAAAAATCGGTCATGGCGCCGACACCCATAAAAATTATCAGCGGAAACAAACCGGTTTCTATACCCGCATGGTAGATGTAATAGAGCAATCCGCCAGGCGTTTCCAACTGCCCCATGGCGTCGTAAAGCGGTGCCGCATCGAAGCCCGCACCGGGAATATTCACCAGTACGGTACCAAATCCGATCGGCACCAATAGCAAGGGCTCAAACCCGCGGCGAATCGCCAAATACAGCAAGACCATACCGACGCTCATCATTATCAGTTGCCCGGCCTCGAGTTGCGCAACACCAGAGCTTGCCCAGAGACTGACTAATTTGTCCATTCGCGCACCCTACGTTAAGCTGATGAGAACGTCGCCCACCGCGACTGAATCGCCTGCATTGACGGCAATACTATCGATCGTCCCCGCGCGCGGTGCGCTCACCGAGGTTTCCATCTTCATGGCCTCGAGAGTCAGTACCGCCTGTCCCTCGACAACCACCTGCCCTGGCACCACCACGACCTGCACCACGGTTCCGGCCAACGGCGCACAGATAGGATCAATCGCAGTCGCCACCGACGGGCTCGGTGACGCAGCCACCGGCGCACCCGTTTGCGTCTCGATAGCGCTAATTTCACCGCCCTCGGTAACTTTGACGACGTAGGCCGTACCCTCGACTTCAACGCTGTAGACTTGCTCGCCGAGCGGCTCTCTAGACACTCCAGAGTCGATCCGCGGCACTGCTTCGAACGCACTGGGGTCGCCGCTGCTGCGGAAGAATTTGAGCGCCACCTGAGGAAACAGCGCATAGGTCAAAACGTCGTCGATCTCGCGATCACCCGACTGGATCTTAAACTGATGTTGCGCCGATAGCTCGCGTAGTTCGTCGCGCAGAGCATCCACCTCCGGCTCGAGACGATCCGCTGGTCGACAGGTGATGGGCTGTTCGCCGGGCTCGAGCACCCGCGCCTGCAATGCGCTGTTGACCTCTGCTGGTGTCGCGCCGTACTCGCCGCGCAAGACACCGGCAGTCTCTTTGCTGATCGATTTGTAGCGCTCGCCGGTCAACACGTTGAGAACCGCCTGAGTCCCGACAATCTGTGAGGTCGGAGTCACCAGCGGAATAAAGCCTAAATCCTCTCTCACCCGGGGAATTTCTTCCAGCACTTCGTCCAGTCGATCACCCGCGCCCTGCTCCTTCAGCTGCCCCTCCATGTTGGTCAACATACCGCCCGGCACCTGAGCCACCAGAATGCGCGAATCAACGCCGCGCAGCGAGCCCTCAAACTGGTGATATTTTTTTCGTACCTCGCGAAAATACCCCGCGATGTTCTCGAGCTTGACTATATCCAGACGAGTGTCACGCTGCCTGCCGTGAAAAATTGACACCACAGACTCGGTCGCAGAATGGCCATAGGTCATCGCCATCGACGAGATCGCGGTATCCACGTTGTCGATCCCCGCCTCGACGCACTTGGTGATGGTCGCCGTCGACAAACCAGTGGTAGCGTGGGCGTGTAACTGAATCGGAATGGCCACCGCACTTTTCAACCGTGTCACCAGCTCAAACCCCACGTAGGGCGTCAGTAGCCCCGCCATGTCTTTGATACAGATAGAATCGGCGCCTGCATCTTCAATTTGGCGCGCCTGATCGACCCAAAGGTCGAGCGTATGCACAGGACTAACGGTGTAGGAGATTGTTCCCTGGGCATGCTTGCCGACCTGTTTGACCGCGCGCAGAGCAGTCTGCAGATTGCGCATGTCGTTCATCGCATCAAAGACGCGAAATACGTCGATGCCGTTGATCGCTGCCCGTTCGACAAACTTGCTCACGACGTCGTCGGCATAGTGGCGATAACCGAGAATGTTTTGCCCGCGGAAAAGCATTTGTTGCGGCGTCTTGGGCATCACTTTTTTAATTTCACGGATGCGATCCCAAGGGTCCTCACCGAGGAAGCGGATACAGGCGTCAAAGGTTGCGCCCCCCCAAGACTCCATCGACCAATAACCAATTTCATCGAGCTGCGCCGCAATCGGCAACATGTCATCGATGCGCATACGCGTGGCGAACAGCGACTGATGAGCATCCCGTAACACCACCTCGGTAATTCCCAGCGGGCGTTGTGCAAGTAAATTATCGGACATAAAGACTTCCTACAAATAGTGCCAGATGGCTAAATAGGGATAAAAAAAGGCGGTTTAATCGCGCTTGCCACCACCGCGGTGGCGGTCGATGGCGGTTTGAATAGCTTTGACTATCTTCGGATCGATCGTCGACGGCGGCGCTCCAGCGCTGGCCTTTGCGACAATGCCGGAGACCAGTTCCTCGGGCAACCAGCGATTGACCAACAGCGACATGACCCGAGTCGCCAACACCAACAAGAGTAAAAAGCTAAACACGCTACCCATACCAAATAGCATGAGGTCGAGCCCCTGATCGATCAGTGTGGTGTGCATGCAAATCCTCGAACGACGTTGCCAAATTCACGACCCAAGCGCTAGACGGATGCGATTGAGGCTTTTAGCATACCAAAACCGCCAGTTACTTGCCAAGCGGTCGGACGCACAAAACGTTACCGTTCATCGCAAGTTGAAGTTTTATCTTTGCTTTCGCGATAGGTAAAACTACAATCCGCAGATCCGCGACCAACCGAGCCTCACATGTCCATCAAGAACCATTTAAATCAACGCCTATCGGCGGCCATGATAGCCGCCGGCATCCCCGAAGATTGTCAACCTATACTCGCCCTCAGTGCGCGACCACAATTTGGAGATTATCAGGCGAACGGAGCGATGGCGGCAGCCAAGCGACTGGGGGTCAACCCGCGAGCGCTGGCGCAGCAGATTGTCGACCAGGTGGACCTTAAGGGCATTGCCGAACGCATCGAAATCGCTGGGCCGGGCTTTATTAACCTCCATCTGAGCCGCACGTTTATCGGCGAGCAACTCGGCAGCAGCTCAGATCCAGTGGCCTGTGAACGAACCGCTAGCAAGGTCGTTATCGATTACTCGAGCCCCAACCTCGCCAAGGAAATGCACGTCGGGCACATTCGCTCAACCATTATTGGCGACTGTTTAGCGCGGGTTTTAGAGTACCGCGGAGACCGCGTTATTCGGCAAAATCACATGGGTGACTGGGGTACGCAATTTGGCATGTTGATCGCCGAACTGGAACTGCACCTCGGCGCTGGCGAACGCGGTGATCTGGCGCTCAACGACCTGGAGAAATTCTACCAACAAGCCAAGCGACACTTTGACGAAGACCCGGATTTTGCAGATCGCGCCCGCGCCTATGTGGTCAGGCTGCAATCTGGCGATGAGCATTGCCTGGCGCTTTGGCAACAGTTTATCGCAACGTCGGTAGCCCACAACTTAGAGATTTATCGCCGCCTCAACGTCGGCTTAAGCGCCGAGCATGTGCAACCGGAAAGCACCTACAACAGCCAGTTAGAGGCGCTAGTCAGCAAACTCACTGAGTGCGGCTTGGCGGTTGATGACCAGGGTGCCAAGGTGATTTTTCTAGATGATTTGGCGGACAAAAAGGGCCAGCCATCTGCCATGATCATCCGCAAGTCCGATGGCGGTTTCCTCTACGCCACCACTGATTTGGCGGCCCTCGAATACCGCGCCCAAACTCTCGCAGCCGATCGTATTTTGTATTTTATCGATGCCCGACAAGCGCTGCATATGAAGCAGGTGTTTAGCGCCGGGCGCAAGGCGGGATTGGTAGCCGCCGATGTCGACCTAGAGCACCACGCCTTTGGTACCATGATGGGTCGCGATGGCAAACCGTTTAAAACTCGCGACGGCGGCACCGTTAAACTGGCCAGCCTGATCGACGAGGCCGAGGAGCGCGCTGGCCGCCTAATCCGCGAAAAAAATCCCAATTTAGACGATCGACAGGTAGCCGATATCGCACGCAAGCTCGGTATTGGCGCGATCAAATATGCCGATCTCAGTAAGACCCGTACCACCGATTATATTTTTGACTGGGAGGCAATGCTATCGTTCGAGGGCAATACCGCGCCGTATCTGCAATACGCCTACACGCGCATCTGTAGCATTTTTCGACGCGCCGACGTCGATCGCGACGCGCACGCTGCCCCGGTGATCATCGGCACAGACGCGGAGAAAAGCTTGGCGCTGAAACTCTTGCAGTTTGACGAAACCATTGAGCAAGTCGCCGCCGAGTGCTACCCCCATGTGCTGTGCACCTACCTGTACGACTTGGCCAGCGCCTACATGTCATTCTACGAGTGCTGCCCGATTTTAAAGTCCGACGTCCGCCCCGAAGACCGCGCTAGTCGCTTGCAACTCAGCGCGCTGAGCGCCACGACACTGGCCCGTGGCCTCGACCTACTAGGCATCGAAGTGATGCAACAGATGTAGAAGGCCGCGCGGGACGGCGCGACCTTTTACCGGGTCGCTAGCGCTGCGCGAGCATCCTCTCGAATTGCTCCGCAACCCTCGAATCGAGACCTTTGCGACTGAGAAAACTAACCACCACAATCGCTATTAGCGCGAGCACGAAGCCCGGTAACAACGCGTACAAATCAAACAGGCCGCCGTCGAGGCGCGACCAGACAATCACGCTCAATCCACCCGTTAGCACGCCCGCCAATGCGCCCTGCGCGGTCATGCCCCGCCAATACAGACTGAGCAGTATCGCCGGGCCGAGAGAGGCACCCAAACCTGCCCAGGCGTAAGACACCACGTCCAGCACTTTGCTATCCGGGTTCATCGCCAACCCAGTGGCCAATAACGCCAGCGCCACCACGGCAAAGCGAGCGACTCGTAAACGCCGCTCAGCGCCGAGTGTCTTGCCGGTAATCAAGGGATAGAGATCCTCCGCCAGAGAAGCCGAGCACACCAACAACTGAGAGTCTACGGTGCTCATGATTGCCGCCAATATCGCCGCCAGTAATACCCCGGCAATCAGCGGGTGGAAAATCAGACTGGTCAGGGCAATAAAGACTTTTTCTGGATCCTCCAACGGCGCATCGAGTATTGCGATACCGCAAAGACCCACCAAAATCGCCAAGGCATAACAGAGTAACGCCCAACTGACGCCAATCGACGCCGCCCGAGAGGTGTCTTCGGGCGAGCGCATCGCCTTAAAGCGCGCCAGAATATGCGGCTGTCCAAAATAGCCCAAACCCCACGCCATGGTGCTGACGATGGTCATCAACGTCAACGCCTCACCCTCCGCCGAGGTGAACATATTTAACAGATGCGGGTTGAGACTGTCGATGCTGGCGGCGAATTGGCCGGCGCCGCCCGACTGATCGATCACTAGCAGCGGCACCGCTAACAGTGCTAGCAACATCAAAATACCCTGGAAGACATCGGTCCACGAGACCGCCAAAAATCCACCAAACAGGGTATACAATAAGATCAGGCCGACGCTCACCACCACCGCAATCCGATAATCAAAGCCAAATACCTCGTTAAACAGCTTGCCGCCGGCGATCAATCCAGAACCAACATAAAACAAAAAGAACAGTAAAATACTCACCGACGCAATCGACTTTAACCATGGCGATGGATCGACAAAGCGGCGTTGCAAATAGGCCGGCAAGGTCACCGCATCGTCTAGCTGAGCGCTGTATATACGCAGCCGTTTTGCCATCAACAACCAGTTGGCGGCAACCCCAATCACCAATCCAATAGAAATCCACGCCGCCTCTAAACCGGCCAAATAAGCGTACCCCGGCAGCCCGAGTAATACCCAACCGCTCATATCCGAAGCTCCAGCGCTGATCGCCGAAACCGTTGGCGACAATTGTCGACCGCCGAGAAAGTAATCACCCGAATTACGGGTTCGGGCGTAGGCATAAAAGCCAATGCCAAGGACGATGCCAACGTAGATTAGGAAGGCCATAAGGGTGGGCAGGGAGAGCTGCGACATGGGATTGTTCCTCTTATTGTTGGACGCTGCTTAGGCGACTCGGCAAGTCCATTGTAGCGCAGCGTCGAGCGCTGGCGCGCGCGGCTTATAAATTGATCGCGGGTATACTCGAAGCGACCCCGTCAACCGGCGCCAAGGCGTGCCGGTCGAGTTGCAATGCGGCAAAATCGAACAACGCTGTATCGGCCAATTGCGATGGCGCAACGTGTTTAATGGCGCTAAAAATAGTCTCCACACGACCGGGATGCTCGCGCTCCCAATCGCCCAGCATGGCCTTGACGACACGCCGCTGCAACCCGTCTTGAGAGCCGCAGAGATTGCATGGAATGATCGGGTACTGGCGCAGTTCTGCCAGCGCCTGAAGGTCCGCCTCACGACAGTAGGCGAGCGGTCTGATGACCATATTAGCACCATCGTCCGACAGCATCTTGGGCGGCATCGCCTTGAGCTTACCCTGATAAAACATATTTAAAAACAGCGTTTCGACGATGTCGTCGCGGTGGTGACCGAGAGCAATTTTACTGGCACCGATCTTCTCGGCAAACCCGTACAAGGTGCCGCGACGCAACCGCGAGCAGAGGCTGCAGTAGGTGCGGTTTTCGGCAATTTTTTCGGTGACAATGCTGTAGGTGTCTTTTTCAATAATGTGGTATTCAACGCCCAGTCCGTCGAGGTATTGAGGCAGTACCTCGGTCGGAAAGCCCGGTTGTTTTTGATCCAAATTAACCGCCACCAGTTCGAACTGTATCGGCGCGTTGTCGCGCAAATTCATGAGAATATCCAGCATCCCATAAGAATCCTTGCCGCCCGACAGGCACACCATGATGCGGTCGCCGGATTCAATCATGCGATAGTCAGCCACCGCCTTGCCGACGTTGCGGCGAAGTCGCTTGTGCAGTTTATTGGCTTCTAATTTTTCCTTACGCAAGGCCATCGCGCATCACCCATCGCCGAAGTGCGCGCATTGTAGTGCGATCCCGAGGTAAACGCCAAATCTAGCCGACCACCGACCCTTTCGGCACCACGCGGACGCTGCAAATTTTCGCTATGGGCGGCGCAGTTGCCGGCTCTAATCAAGCATCGAAAGACGCCAGTCGATGCGGTTGTCGGGTTTGATCAAAACCACCTGAGCGTTACCCAGCACCCGTTCGATAAAACCGCCCTCGCTGTAACACAGGTAAAACTCCCACATCCTAATAAAGTCCTCCGAATACCCTTGCGCACGGATGGCCTCGAGGTTGGCGTTGAATTTATCGCGCCAGTCACGCAGCGTGGTCGCGTAGTGCGGGCCGATATCCTCGAGATGGAAAAGGCGCATATCGGTGGCCTGCTTGACACCATCGGCGATCGCCGACACGCAGGGGATAAAGCCCCCCGGGAAAATATATCGCTGAATAAAATCCACCGAACGCACCGCGCGATCGTAGCGCTGATCGCACATAGTGATCGCCTGAATCAACATCACCCCATGGGGTTTCAGTAAGTCGCTGCAGCAGCGCAGGTAGGTTTCCAAAAACTGCGGACCGACCGCTTCGATCATCTCAATCGACACCAGCTTGTCATAATGGCCGTTGAGATCCCGATAGTCCTGTTTCAGTAGCGTAATTGAGTCGGTTAAACCAGCGGCTGCGACACGCTTGGCGGCCAGTGCATGCTGCTCGTCAGAAATCGTCGTGGTGGTCACGTGACAGCCGTAATTACGCGCCGCATAAATCGCAAACCCGCCCCAGCCTGTGCCAATTTCAATCACCCGATCGGCTTTAGAGAGCTGTAATTTGTCGCAAATACGTCTTAATTTGGCCTCGGCAGCCACCTCTAAATCGCTGTTTTCACGCGGGTAATAGGCGCAGGAATACATCATCGACGAATCCAAGAACAGCTTGAACATGTCGTTACCCAAATCGTAGTGAGCCTGAATATTGCGTCGACTGCCGACTTGGGTGTTGCGATTGAACCAGTGTGCAATGCGAAAAAATGGCGCCTTGACCCGCAGCCAACTGTTGTCCAGCGCATCCAGTACATCGGCATTCTTAATCATTATGCGCACCAGCGTGGTCAGGTCACTGCAGCGCCAAGATCCGCGCATATAGGCCTCACCCGCCGCGGTCGTGCCGCCAAAGGCAAAGTCCGCATAAAAACTCTGATCGAAAACCTCCAGAGTCACTGCCAACGATTCGTCATCGACTGAGCGAGCACCAAACACTTGGCTGTAGTCGCCGTCGAGCAGGTTGAGCTGGCCCAATTTGAGCGCGCCCAAACGAGTCAAGACGGCGCGCTTGGCCAGCCGATCTAATAGACGTCCGCTATCTTGGGTAACCTCTCCACTGTATTCATTGGTCATAATTACTGCTCTCTCCGCGCGTTTTAGTCTTTGGGTGGCCGTAAAACGGGACGCCCTTCAACCATATTTTTAGTGCCTGCCAGTAGATCGCCAGCGATACTTTAAAGGTCATCAATGGGTATCGGCAGAGGCACAGGGCTAGATTGGCCGAGGTCATTGGCTGCGACTGAAGATCCAGCGTCACATCCAGCACCTTTTGATCTCGGCGATAATTTTGAATGTGCACTGCCAAGGCATCATCCGGAACCGTCAATCGCCAGCGGTACTGCATATCCATCGGCATAAATGGCGATACGTGAAAGTTTTTATCGATTTGATAGTTTTTGAAGCGCTTGCTCGACGATCCGGCGACCTCGCTCAATACGTAGCAGTGGCGCTCGCCCCAGGGCGTGTTGGTGACCTCGGCGACCACCGTTTCTAGGCGGCTGCCATCGGCGCTATAGACATAATAAAAACTCACTGGATTGGATCGATAAAAGAAATAACGCAAATTGGTCAGTAAAAAAATCGCCCCATCGGGTCGATTGCCCGTCTGTCGGTAGACTAGATCACGGATACTGGCGCTCAACGGAACATCGGCACCGCCGTTGTGATCAGCGCGCCGAAACCATGCCAAGTTGGGAGCCTTGGCCGACCAAAACCAAAAACGCTGGAACACAGAATCGATTTCATCGAGATCCAAATAAAGCATGAACACCCGGTATAAAAAGGTATTTTCAGCCGGGACGTGGCGACTGTGCCGCACGGTGCCGGTGTATAGGCAGCTATTAGGCACTGTCGGCACTCGCCGTTTGGTTGGTCGTCAAATTCACTGCTCTCGATCACCCTGCGAACGCTCGAAGTGCTCCAGTGCGTCGAGGGCACTCACCACACCGTCTTCGTGAAAACCATAGCGCCAGTAGGCGCCGCAGTAATAAGTGCGCATCGGGCCATTGATCTCCGCTTGACGCCCCTGAGCCGCTACCGACTCGGGCGTGTAAACCGGATGCTGATAGTGCATCCGGGCAATCACTTGGTGCGGATCGATAGCCGCGCTATTGTTGAGGGTCACGCAGTATTGTTGATCGCAATCAAAGCCCTGCAGTATATTCATGTTATAGGTTACCGCCACCGGCCCCGCACCAGCACCAGTGTCTTGAAGGTGGTAATTCCATGCCGCCCAAGCGCGCCTGCGCCGGGGCATCAGGCTGCTGTCGGTGTGCAATAGTACCTCGTTATCTTGATAGCCAATCGCGCCGAGCACGGCTCGTTCAGTCTCGCTAGGATCCTCCAATAGCGCCAGGGCTTGGTCGCTGTGACAGGCCACAAAAAGGGCATCGAAAGTCTCGTCGCCGGCGGCGCTAGTGACGATTACTCGCGACGCTTCACGGCGCACTGCAAGCACCGGTGTGGACAGTCGAATATGCTCGCGATGAGCGCGCGTCAGCGCCTCGGCATAGACCTTAGAACCGCCTTTAATCACGTACCAATCTGGACGGTCTGCAACCTTTAAAAGCCCGTGATTGTGAAAAAACTGGAGTAAATAACGCGCCGGGAACTGCTCCATTAACTGGTGGTCAGCGGACCAGACAGCGGCCGCCATCGGTATTAGATAGTGGTGGATAAAAGCCTCGCCATAACCCTGCTCGGCGAGGTAATCACCCAAGGTGATGTTATTTCCTTCGTCGACTAATAGCTCTCTTGCGGTGCGATTAAAGCGCAAAATATCGCCAATCATCCCCCAGAACGAGGGTCGCAATAAATTGCGACGCTGTGCAAACAAGGTATTTAGGCTCGAACCCATGTACTCGAGACCGGTGGTGTCACACCTAACCCCAAAACTCATCTCCGAAAGCTGAGCCTCGACACCGAGTTCAGCCAACAGTCGGGTAAACTGCGGATAGGTGGCGTAGTTAAAGACGATAAACCCCGAATCCACAGAATAAGGGCCACCGGCGCCCTCGACGGTGTGGGTGTGGGTGTGCCCGCCAAGGTAATCATTGGCTTCAAAAACCGCAATCTCATGGTGTTTATTTAAATGATAGGCGGCGACGTTACCGGCGATACCGGTACCGATAACAGCGATTTTCATAGCGCCTCCGACCATATTTTAGGGAACACGAGCGTTTTGGGGGACGCGGGCATCAAAGCTTGTCCTTTTGATCAACCTTGTGCGACGCGCGCACGACCTGCTCAAGCGCATAGCCAAAGCTCTCAACCCGACCCATCAAGTCGGCATAAGTGGGCTCATCGACAACCGGATCGCGAGCCATGATCCAAACATAATCGCGTTGATTACGGCCAATAATGGTGTACTGGTACTGCTCATCCAGATAGACAATCCGATAGTCGGCTTTGATCGGCCAAATAAACTGCATACCCCACACCGCATTGCTCTGGCGATCGCGTACAAAGCCGCGGGGGCGGTAAGTTTTTTTCTCGCCATCCAACCCACCGGCATTAAAAGTAAAGGTCGTGGCGATGCTGCCGTCCACGTCGAGCCGATAGGATTCAACGGGATTGTAGGCGTCGACCTCGAGAAACGTTGGTATGCTGGCTAGCACATACCAATCGCCCATAAAGCGTGGCAGATCGACCGTCGCAACGGTCTTCAGCGGTGGCGGCGAACTGCAGCCTGAGCCGATCGTGACAATCAGCATGATCGCGCTCAACATAGCTCGACTCATGGCGAAGCCTCGCCGACCTGACGCCGATAACTGAGGATACCGACCGCGGTAATCTTGGATTCGAGGTATTGCCAGTCGCCCCGCTGGTCATAGCGTAATCGAATATCCCCTGCCGGTGTCGTCAACGTCAACTCCTCCCCACTCGGGGTCTTTTTGCGATCGATGGCCACCGACCAGTATTCGCCGTTCTCGCCATTCAACAGCGCGTCGCCGTCGAGCCAATCAAGATTCCAGTAAGTAAAACTGCGCACACAACTGGGCAGTAATCGGCGCTCCCCGCCGACGCTCACGCTAAACCCCTCCGCCGTCTGCTGACCGACAAAAGCCATCGTC